>JAAFKB010000059.1 GCA_013299055.1 Sphaerotilus sp. | reverse complement strand
CACCAGGTCATGCGTGACCTCGGTGAACGAGTCCATGAAGCCCTTGGCGTTGAGCACCGGAACCCCCAGCGTCACCATGTCATGCCGCTGGAGCGGGCTGAGATCGCCCAGTGTCGCCAGTCCGAAGGGCATGGCGGGCGCAGAGGGTGGGCGCCGCTTGCCAGCGCCTGTCTTGGGGAGTTGGACGGTTGATGACATATGGCGAGAATTTTACGCCATGTGTCGCAAAGCTTGACCCTGGAAACAGGCATGTCCGTTTTCGGTCAACATCGGTCCGATGGTCACCAGACAGCCGGACCGGTCTCCACGACGATGGACACTGTTCTCCATCACTTGCCAGAGGAAGCCACCATGTCCCGAATCGACACGCCGCGTCACCCGAGTGCCCTGCTGCTGATCGACGCCCAGCAGTCCTTCCGCGCCCGTCCTTACTGGACCGAGACCGACGCTCCCGCCTGGCTGGCCGCGACGAACCGCCTCGTCGCAGGCTGCGCCGCACGCGGCATCCCGGTCGTGCAGGTCTTCCACACCGACGGCCCTGACACGCCTGACAACCCCTTCGCGCAGTCCAGCGGCCTGATCCGCCCGATCGACGGCCTCGCCCCGTTCGACGCCGCGCTGCGCATCGAGAAGCACCGCCACAGCGCGCTGGTCGGCACCGGACTGGGCGTGTGGCTGCATGAACACGGCGTGCAGCGGCTGCTCATCGCCGGTCTGCGCACGGAGCAGTGCTGCGAGACGACGGCGCGCCACGCCAGCGACGAAGGCTGGACGGTGGACTACGTGACCGAGGCGACGCTGACCTTCGACATGGCGACACCGGCCGGCGCCACGCTGACCACCGCGCAGCTGCGCGAGCGCACCGAGACCGTGCTGGCCGGGCGCTTTGCCACGATCCGCACGGTGGACGAGGTGCTCGCCTGAGCCAGCGCCGCTGCGAAGATGTCGCCATGATCGACGTGCTCTTCCTCGTCTTGCCCGACACGCTGCTACTGGACATCGCCGGCCCGGCGGAGGCGTTCCGGCTGACCAACCAGGCACTGCGGCGGCGTGGGCAGCCCGAGGCATTCCGTCTGCGCTATGCCGGACCACAGGCACAGGCGGGTTCGTCGGTCGGGCTGCTGCTGGCGGGACTGGAATCGCTGCCGGCGGGTTTCGAGCGGCCGACCTGGGTCGTGCTGCTCGGCCGGCCGGGGGAAGCGTGCGAGGTGGTCGGGGATGGTGCGGCCTGGATGGACGCACGGCGCTGGCTGGCGCAGACCGTGGCACCGCGTCTGCTGCCGCCCCACGCCGCACCCGACGGGCTGCGCCTGCTGACGGTGTGCAGCGGCGCCTTGCTCGCGGCAGATGCCGGGCTGCTCGCCGGGCGGCTGGTGACGACCCACCACGAGCTGCTCGACGACCTGCAGCGGCTCGCGCCCACCGCCCGCGTGCAGGCGAACCGCGTCTTCGTCGAGGACGGCGCCGTGCTGACCAGCGCAGGCGTCACGGCGGGAATTGACCTGGCCTTGCACGGCATCGCGCAGGTCTGCGGCGAGGTGATCGCCGCGGCGGTGGCACAGGTGATGGTGGTGTTCGCGCGGCGCGGCGTGCAGGCGCCGCAGGTCTCGGCGCTGCTGGCCCACCGCGACCACCTGCACCCGGCGGTCCACCGCGTGCAGGACGCCGTCTGCGCCGCGCCCGCCGAACCGTGGGACAGCGCGCGCATGGCCGCCGCGGCGCATGTCACCGAGCGGCATCTGGCGCGGCTGTTCCGGCTGCACACCGGGGTGTCGCCGCGTGGCTATGTCGAGCAGGTGCGTGCGGCGCTGGCCGGGCAGGCGCTGGCGCAGGGCAAGACCGAGCGCGAGGCGCTGGCGCTGGCCGGCTTTTCCTCGGTCCGGCAGATGCGGCAGGCGCGCGATCGGCGCCCGCCCTGAGCGGAACTCAGCCCATCAGCCCAGCAGCCGCTGCAGCAGCGCCGCCGTCGAGCCATCCAGCCCGTCCGTGTCTCCCGTGGCAAACCGCGGCAGCAACTGGCTGCACAGCGCCTTGCCCAGCTCCACGCCCCACTGGTCGAAGCTGTTGATGCGCCACAGCGCGCCGCTGGTGAACACGCGGTGTTCGTACAGCGCGATCAGCGCGCCCACCGCCGCCGGGGTCAGCCGGTCGAGCACCAGCGTCGTGCTCGGGCGGTTGCCGGGGAAGGTGCGGTGGCGGGCGACGGTCAGCGCGTCGAGCGACTTCGACGCGGTCGGCGCGGTCTCGCCCACCGCGTCCTCGGTGGACTTGCCGAGCATCAGCGCCTGGCTCTGCGCGAGGCAGTTGGCGAGCAGCTTGTGGTGCTGGTCGGCCAGACCGGCGCTCACGCTGTCGGGCAGACCGGTGCCATCTGCTGCGTCATAGCACGGCGTCTTCACGGCGATGAACTCGACCGGGATCACGTCCGTGCCCTGGTGCAGCATCTGGAAGTAGGCGTGCTGGCCATTGGTGCCGGCTTCGCCCCAGACCACCGGGCTGGTCCCGAACGGCAGCGGCTGACCGTCCAGGTCCACGCACTTGCCGTTGGACTCCATCTCCAGCTGCTGCAAGTACGCGGGCAGACGGCGCAGACCCTGGTGGTAGGGCGCGACCGAGCGGCTGGTGTAGCCGTGGAAGTTGCGGTACCAGACATCGAGCAGACCGAGCTGGATCGGCAGGTTCTGCTCCAGCGGCGCTTCGGCGAAATGGCGGTCCATGGCGTGCGCGCCGGCCAGCAGCGCGCGGAAGTTCTCCGCACCGATGGCCAGCGCGATGGGCAAACCGATCGCGCTCCACAGCGAATAGCGCCCGCCCACCCAGTCCCAGAAGCCGAAGGTGGTCGTGATGCCGAACTTCGCCGCCGCCGCCACGTTGGTCGTCGTCGCCGCGAAGTGTTTCGCGATCGCCGCTTCACCCCCGTCGCCATAGCCCGCCAGGAACCACGCACGGGCGACTTCGGCGTTGGCCATCGTCTCCTGCGTCGTGAAGGTCTTCGATGCGACGACGACCAGTGTTTCACGTGGGTCCAGCTTGCGCAGCACCGGCACGATGTCGTGGCCATCGACGTTGGAGACGAAGTGCAGTTGCAAGCCGCGATGGGCGAAGGCGTCGAGCGCGGGCACCACCATCTGCGGCCCGAGGTCCGAGCCGCCAATGCCGATGTTGACGACGTGGCGGATGCCGCTGGTGGCCGTGTCGCGCACCTGCCCCACATACGCCAGCAGCCGGTCCAGCACCTCATGCACGTCGTCGCTGAACGGCGCTGCGCCACGCGGGGCGCGCAGCGCGGTGTGCAGCACGGCGCGGCCCTCGGTGTGGTTGATCGGCTCGCCAGCCAGCATCGCGTCGCGCCGCTGCTCGATCTGGCACTCGCGGGCCAGCGCCAGCAGCAGCGTGCGCGTCTCGGCGTCCCAGTGGTTCTTCGACAGGTCGGCGAAGACCTCGGGTGCGCTCAGCGAAAACGCTTCGGCGCGCTGGGCGTCGTCGGCGAAGGCGGGGCGCAGGTCGAAGCGGCAGCCGCTCTGGGCGAACTGCGCGGTCAGCGCGGTCCAGGCGGTGGTCTGGTCACAACGCGGGGCGGACATGGCGGCTCCTCGGTAGGCGGGGTTA
Organism: Sphaerotilus sp.; assembly: GCA_013299055.1. Classification (GTDB taxonomy): domain Bacteria; phylum Pseudomonadota; class Gammaproteobacteria; order Burkholderiales; family Burkholderiaceae_C; genus Sphaerotilus. Next base: position 19,200 of record JAAFKB010000059.1, on the reverse strand, counting down.
CAGCGACAGGATCATCTGGTCGAGCTTGCCGGCATCGACCGCGAAGGCGCGGATGCCTTCGGCGAGCTTCTCGGTGGCCATCGCGTCCTCGTTGAGGGCGTAGCGGAACGAGGCTTCGTTGTACGACACGGCATGGACCGGGGCCGACTGCGCGGCGGCCGGGTCGAGGGCGCGCACGATCGGCGCCTCGCTGGCCTGCAGTTGCGCCAGCAGGTCGGGGCTGATCGTCAGCAGGTCGCAGCCCGCCAGCGCGGTGATCTGGCCGGCGTTGCGGAAGCTGGCGCCCATCACCTCGGTGGGGACGCCGAACTTCTTGTAGTAGGTGTAGATCTGGGCGACCGACTGCACGCCGGGATCGTTCACTCCCGCCATCGCCGCCTCGTCCCACTTCGCGCCGGCCGACTTCTTGTACCAGTCGTAGATCCGGCCGACGAAGGGCGAGATGAGCTGCACGCCCGCCTCGCCGCAGGCCACCGCCTGGCAGAACGCGAACAGCAGCGTCAGGTTGCAGTGGATGCCCTCATGCTCCAGGATGCGCGCCGCCTGGATGCCTTCCCAGGTCGAGGCGATCTTGATGAGCACACGGTCACGGCCGATGCCGGCGGCTTCATACAAGGCGATGATGCGGTGCGCCCGCGCCACGGTCGCGGCAGTGTCGAAGCTCAGGCGGGCATCGACTTCCGTGGACACCCGACCCGGCACGACCTTCAGGATCTCCAGCCCGAAGCGCACCAGCACCCGATCCACCACCTCGTCCAGCGGCAGCCCCCGGTGCGCGGCGACCGTCTCGGCCAGCAGCGGCGCGTAGTCGGGCTGCTGCACGGCCTTGAGGATCAGCGAGGGATTGGTCGTCGCGTCCTGCGGGGCGAACTGAGCGAGCTGCTTGAAGTTGCCGGTGTCGGCGACGACGGTGGTGAACTGCTTGAGTTGGTCGAGCTGGTGCATGGCGTGGGGTCGGTTGGGGTCGGGGCGTTCCAGGGCAATCCGCGATTAGAACCCGAGTCTGTGGCGATCGCCGTACAAGCCGGTTACGCCAGCGTGCGCCGTGCCACGATTGACCTTGCAAAGAAACTGGTGCATCATATTTTTTGAAACTGGGTTACAAGCCCTGAACCAAACTCCTTCTCTTTCCGAGGCCCTGCATGTCCTTCGATCTCGTCTTCTTCGGTGGCACCGGCGACCTGACGTGGCGCAAACTGATGCCCGCGCTGTTCCAGGCCTTTCGCCACGGCAAGCTGCCGGCGGGGGGGCGCATCCTGGCGGTTGCCCGTGACGAGCGCAGCGACGAGGCGTACCGTGCGTTCATCCAGGAGCGGTTCAGCGAGGTCGAACCGTCCAAGCGTCCCACCGACGAGGAGTTCGCCCGCTTTGCCGAGCTGCTGCACTACCGGCGCATGGACCTCTCCAGGCCCGAGGACTACGCCGGCCTGAAGCAGTGGCTCGATGCCCGTGGTGCCGACACGACCGTGCTCTACCTGGCCACCAGCCCGCACCTGTTCCCGGTGATCTGCGAGCAGCTGGGCGCGGCCGGGCTGAATGCGCCGCACATCCGTGTCGTGCTGGAAAAGCCGCTCGGCCACGACCTGAAGAGCGCGCAGGAGATCAACCGCGCCGTGCGGTCGGTGTTCCGCGAGGAACAGGCGTTCCGCATCGACCATTACCTCGGCAAGCCTTCGGTGCAGAACCTGATGGCGCTGCGCTTCGGCAACGCGCTGTTCGAGCCGCTGTGGCGCCGCGAGAGCATCGCCAACATCCAGATCACGCTGGCGGAGTCGCTGGGCGTGGGCACGCGGGGCGATTTCTACGACCGCACGGGCGCGCTGCGCGACATGGTGCAGAACCACGCGCTGCAGTTGCTGACGATGATCGCGATGGAGCCGCCCTCGACCAGCGACGCCGACGCGATCCGCGACGAGAAGCTCAAGGTGCTGAAGTCGCTCAGGCCCTTCACGGCAGAGTCAGTGGCCCGTGACGTGATCCGTGGCCAGTACCGGGCGGGCAACGCGGGAGGTCAGGCGGTGCCGGGTTACCAGCAGGAGGTCAAGGTGCCGGAAGGCAGCCATTGCGAGACCTTCGTCGCGTTGCGCACCGAGGTGCAGAACTGGCGCTGGGCGGGTGTGCCGTTCTACCTGCGCACGGGCAAGCGGCTGGCGTCGCGCGAGGCGCAGATCGTCGTCAACTTCCGCGAGGTGCCGCACCCGATCTTCCCCGGCTCGCACCGTGCCAACAAGCTGGTGATCAAGCTGCAGCCGGAGGACGGACTGGAGCTGCACCTGCTGGCGGCCAAGGGCAGCGGCACCAGCGACGCGCTCGCCCCGGTGTCGCTGGACCTGGACTTCGACAAGGCGTTTGCCGCCGAGCGGGTGGGCGCCTACGAGCGGCTGCTGCTGGACGCGATCGCCGGTCGGCTGAACCTGTTCGTGCGCAGCGACGAGCAGGAACAGGCATGGCGCTGGGTCGAGCCGATCCTGCACGCCTGGGAAGCCGAGCGCAGCGGTGGGGGCGAAGGCCCGCGCGGCTATGCGGCCGGCAGCTGGGGTCCGGCGGCGGCCAGTGCGCTGGTGGCCCGCGACGGCTACGCCTGGAGCGAGGAACAATGACATGAGCACAGCATCGTCTTCCTCGTCCTCGCTGCCCCCGATGCTGGACCGCATCCGTGCCTCGCTGCCAGCCCTGTCGCCGGCCGAGCAGCGCGTGGGCAAGCTCGTGCTGGCGGATGCGCGCAGCTTCGCCGGCCTGCCGGTGGCGGAGCTGGCGGAGCGGTCGCACGTCAGCAAGCCGACCGTGGTGCGCTTCTGTCGCAGCATCGGCTACGACGGGCTGGCCGACTTCAAGCTCAAGCTTGCCGGCACGGTCAACGAGGGTGTGCCGTTCGTGCACCGCTCGGTGGACGAGGACGACAAGCCAGCCGATCTGGTCGTGAAGGTGATCGACAACGCAGTCAGCGCGCTGCTGAAGTACCGCAACGACGCGATGGCGCACGCCTTCGACCGCGCCATCGAAGCCCTGACCGAAGCCGCCCACGCCAGGCGCCGGATCGAGTTCTACGGCGTCGGCAACTCCGGCATCGTCGCGCTGGACGCGGAGCACAAGTTCTTTCGGCTGGGCGTCCATGCCGTGGCCCACAACGATGCGCACGTGCAGGTGATGGCCGCGACGATGCTCGGCCCGGGGGACTGCGTGGTGGTGGTGTCGAACTCAGGCCGCAGCCGTGACCTGCTGGACGCGCTGGAGATTGCCCGCCGCAAGGGAGCGACCACCATCGTCATCACGGCGAGCGGTTCACCCCTGGCCCACCAGGCGCAGATCCTGCTCAGTGTGGACCACCCCGAGGACTACGACCGCTACAGCCCGATGGTCAGCCGGCTGCTGCACCTGACGGTGATCGACATCCTGACGACGGGTGTGGCGCTCAAGCTCGGCCCCGAGCTGCGCCCGATGCTGCAGGAAATCAAGAAGAACCTGCGCGCCAAGCGTTACGCGGCGCCCTGAGCACCGTTGGCCACCAGATCGCCCACGCCGTAGAGGCGGGCGAGTTCGGTGAACCGCGCCGGCATGCCCACCAGCCGGCAGACCCGTCCGGCCTGTGCCGCCCGCCGGTGCAAGCCGATCAGTACCCCCAGGGCACTTGAATCGAATTGCACCAAGGCACTGGCGTCCAGCTCGACGGCGGCCGTACCGGGCAGCGCCGACAGGGCGGCACCCAGCTGGTCGAGCGCGCCGTGCGCGTCGTCCAGCGTGATGCGTGGGGGCAGGTGCAGGGCAGCCATGGGGTCGGTGCCTCAGCCCTTGGCGCTGGCGGCCTTGTTCTTCTCGGCCAGCTTGGTGATCAGGCCGTCGATGCCGGAGGCCGAGATTTCCTGCGCGAAGCTGGCGCGGTAGGACTCCACCAGCCACACGCCCAGCACGTTCACGTCGTAGATCTTCCAGCCATCGCTGGCCTTGGCGACGCGGTAGTCGAGCTGGATGGGCTCGCCCTTGCCCTTGATCTCGGAACGCACCACCACTTCGGTGTCTTCCGGCTTGGCGCGCAGCGGCTTGAGTTCGACCGTCTGGTCCTTCACCTGGGTCAGCGCGCCCGCGTAGGTGCGCACCAGCAGGGTCTTGAACTCGTCCTGCAGGCGCTTTTGCTGCTCGGGCGTGGCCTGGCGCCAGTAGCGGCCGACCGACGACGCGGTCATGCGCTGGAAATCGACCCCTGGCAGGATCTTGGCGTCCACCAGCGCCTGGATGCGCTTGGTGTCTCCGGCCTGGATGGCCTTGTCGGCTTTGACCGCGTCGATCACCTCGCCCGAGATCTGCTTGATCCAGGCGTCGGGGGCGGTCTGTGCCTGGGCAACGGTGGTGGCCAGCACCAGGGCGGTGGTGGCGATCAGCGAGGTCCAGTGGCGCTTGAACATGGCATTCCTTTCAACGACCACCCAGGGTTGGGTGGCAGGTCTTCAACGTGCGGGAGGGCTATCTGGTTGTCGCGGGGCTTCTTCGACATCCTCCTCGTCCGGCGGGTTGCCATCGTAGACGAGGCTGCGCCGACGCTGCAGATAGGCGTTGCGCACGAAGGCGTATTTGTCGAGCGCGATGTCGTCGATCAGCCCGGTGGCCGACAGCAAGCCCGCACGGGTGCTCACCAGCCGAAGTCCGCTCATCGAATTGCGGGTCAGCGACACCGTGACCAGCGATTCGGGCGTGGCCTTCATGTCGATCGGCAGGCCGACGGAGTCGCGTACCGTGGACGGCCCCAGGATCGGCCAGACGATGTAGGCCCCAGTGGGCACGCCCCAGCGCCCGAGTGTCTGGCCGAAATCCTCGCCGTGCCGCTCGAAGCCGAGTTCGGTGGCGATGTCCATCACGCCCGCGAAGCCGAAGACGGTGTTGGTGCCGAAGCGCATCACGTCGCTGAAACCGTCGGCGAAGCGGCCCTGGAGGAACAGGTTGACCGCCGACCAGACATCCTTGACGTTGCCGAAGAAGTTCGACACCGCCAGCTGCACCGGCGAGGGCAGCACGGTCTTGTACACCTGCGCCACTGGCTTGAGCACCGTGGCATCGACGGCTTCGTTGAAGGCGAAGACCTTGCGGTTGATCGGCTCCAGCGGGTCCGGGCGCTGGGTGGTGGCGCAGCCGCCCAGCACGACCGCGCTGCACAGCGCCCCTGCCACGGCGGCCCTCATGGCTTCTCAGCCGGCGCGTCGCTCGCGTCGGCTGCCTTGTTGAACAGGAACTGGCTGATCAGCGTTTCCAGCACCACCGCCGACTGTGTCTGCGTGACCACGTCACCGGCGAGCAGCGTCTTGTCGGAGGCCCCCGGCTCGATGCCCAGGTACTGCTCGCCCAGGAGCCCTGCGGTGAGAATCTTGACAGAGCTGTCCTTGGGGAAGGCGAAACGCTGCTCCATCTCCATCTCCACGGTGGCCTGGAAGGACTTGTCGTCGAAGCTGATGCGCGTGACGCGGCCCACCACGACGCCGGCGCTCTTGACCGCCGCACGCGCCTTCAGGCCACCGATGTTGTCGAAGCGCGCCGAGATGCGGTAGACCGGCTCGAACGACAGGCTCAGCAGGTTGCCGGCCTTCAGCGCCAGGAACAGCAGCGCGGCGGCTCCAATGACGACGAACAGCCCTACCCAGAGGTCATGTCGGGATTTCTGCATGTGGTTTTCCTCGGAGTCCCTCAGATTCAGATCGAGAACATCAGTGCGGTGAGGACAAAGTCCAGTCCCAGCACGGCCAGCGACGACACCACCACGGTGCGCGTGGTGGCGCGCGCCACGCCTTCCGGGGTCGGCTGGCAGCCATAGCCTTGCAGCAAGGCCACGAACGTGACGGTCAGGCCGAAGACCACGCTCTTGATGACGCCGTTGCCCACATCCCTGAACACGTCGACGCCGCCTTGCATCTGCGACCAGAAGGCCCCCGCATCCACGCCGATCAGCAGCACGCCGACGGCCCAGCCGCCCACGATGCCCACGGCGCTGAACACTGCGGCCAGCAGCGGCATCGCGATCAGCCCGCCCAGGAAACGCGGCGCCAGCACACGCTGCACGGGGTCCACGGCCATCATTTCCATGGCTGCCAGCTGCTCGCCGGACTTCATCAGGCCGATTTCTGCCGTGAGTGCCGTGCCCGCCCGCCCGGCGAACAGCAGCGCCGTCACCACCGGCCCGAGTTCGCGCACCAGCGACAGTGCGACCAGCAGCCCGAGTGCTTCGGACGAGCCGTAGCGTTGCAGCGTGTAGTAGCCCTGCAGCCCCAGCACGAAGCCGACGAACAGGCCGGACACCGAAATGATGGCCAGCGAGTAGTTGCCCAGGAAGAAGATCTGGTCCGATACCAGCCGGAACCGCCCCAGTGCCGCGGGCATGAGCAGCAGCAGCCGCCCCAGCAGCCGCGTGGCCTCGCCGATGTCGCTCAACCCTGCACGCACGGCCGTGCCCAGCCGCGCCAGGAGGTCCACGCCGCTCACCGCACCCCCCCGCGCAGACCGAAGTCCTCGCCCACCGACACGGCGGGGTAGTGGAAACGCACCGGGCCGTCTGCCGCCGCCTCGACGAACTGCCGCACCAGCGGGTCGTCGGTGCGGCGCAGCTCGTCGGGCGTGCCCTGGGCCGCGATGCCACCATTGGCGATGAAGACGATGTGGTCGGCGATGGAAAAGGTCTCGTCGACGTCATGGGAAACGACGATGCTGGTCACGCCCAGCGCGTCGTTCAGCTCGCGGATGAGGCGCGCAGCAACGCCCATCGAAATGGGGTCGAGTCCCGCGAACGGTTCGTCGTACATGATCAGCTCCGGGTCCAGCGCGATCGCCCGTGCCAGGGCCACGCGGCGGCCCATGCCGCCCGAAATCTGGCTCGGCAGCAGATCGCGCGCCCCGCGCAGGCCCACTGCGTTGAGCTTCATCAGCACCAGATCGCGCACCATCGGCTCGGGCAGGTCCGTGTGCTCGCGCAGCGGGAAGGCCACGTTGTCGAACACCGAGAGGTCAGTGAACAGCGCGCCGAACTGGAACAGCATGCCCATGCGCCGACGCATCGCCATCAGACCGGTGCGGTCGAGTCCCCCCACGTCGACACCATCGAACAGCACCTGTCCGGACACCACCCCCAGCTGTCGTCCGATCAGGCGCAGCACCGTCGTCTTGCCGCCGCCGGACGTGCCCATGAACGCCACCACCGCGCCACGCGGCACGGTCAGGTTGACGTTCCTGAGGATGATGCGGTCGCCGTAGCCGCAGGTCACGTTCCGAAGCTCGACCAGCGGGAGACGGCCCTGCGCTGCGGAAGGAACTTGAGCGCGGGCATCGGTGGAGAAATGGGGTTCTTGCGGCACGGATCCGATGATAGGGGAAGGGCAGTGCGGGTGTCGAAACAACAAAGCCGCCCAAAGGCGGCTTCACGCAGCTTTACCAGACCCGCTCAGACCGAGAAGCTCGATCCGCAGCCGCAGGTCGTCGTGGCGTTCGGGTTCTGGATCACGAACTGCGAGCCTTGCAGATCTTCCTTGTAGTCGATCTTGGCACCGGTCAGGTACTGCAGGCTCATCGCGTCGATCAGCAGCGTCACGCCGTTCTTGTGCATCTCGGTGTCGTCGTCGTTCACGATTTCGTCGAAGGTGAAACCGTACTGGAAGCCCGAGCAGCCGCCGCCCTGCACGAACACGCGCAGCTTCAGATCGGGATTGCCTTCTTCCGCCACCAGATCTGCCACCTTGGCAGCGGCGCTGTCGGTGAAGACGATCGGGGCGGGCATGTCGAATTCGGGGGTGTCGAGGATTTCGGCGACGGCGCTCATGGGGGACTCCGGTTAGCGTTCTTGCAGAGGACCGCGGTGGGCCCGTTACTTGTCATTGCCCGTGGCCAGCAGCTTCAGCGAGGGCTTGTCGTCTGCCAGCGTCGGGGCTGCACCTCGGCCGGTCGAACCGGAAATGCGGTGCAAAGCGCCTTCGATGGTAGCACCCTGGTGTATTTCGAGAGACTCATAGACGACATCGCCCTGGATGTGCGCCTTGGGCTGCAGCTCCAGCAGATGGTTGGACTCGACCGGGCCGATCACGGTGCCATTGATGATCACATGACCAGCCTTGACCGTGCCCGTGACCTTGGCTTTCTCGCTGATGACGAGGATGCTGGTGTCGTTGGCGGTGGCGACCACGTCACCCTGGATTTCGCCGTCGATGCGCAGACCGTCACTGAAGCGCAGCGTGCCCTGGATGACGGTGCCTTCGCCGATCAGGCTGCGGATGGCGGGCTGTTTCTTGGAGCCGAACATGGAATGTTGTCCTGAAGGAAATAGGGGTGCGCCATGGCGCGGGTCACATCCGGGCCACTTCGGACGCCTGCAGCTTGCCCGCCGCATCCAGGACCTTGATTTCCAATTGTTTTACCACGGCACCCGCAGGCAGGTCGATGGTGCCTTCCAGACGTTGGTACTGTTTCATTTCGAACGACTGGCCCGGCTTGCTGACGGTCTGTGTCCAGGCCTTGCCCTCGTGGATGCCCGTGACCATCAGCTCGTAGCGGCCCTTGACTTCACCGGATCGGCCTACCGCCTGCATCAGCAGTGCCTGGTAGCGCAGCCGGCCGGGGCTGTCGAGCGTGGCCTGCAGACCGCGCAGGGCCAGGGGCTTGCTGCTGTCCTGCGCGGGCATGAGCTTCTCGAAGAACCCCAGATCGCGGGTCAGCGCGAGATTTTCGGCCTCCAGCGACTTGACCCGCGCGGCCAGGCTTTCCTGCGTGGCCTGGGCGGCCTTCAGCAGGCTGTCGGCGGTGTTGGCCACGGACACGGCGCGGTCATGTTCTTCGCGCAGGCGGGCGACTTCCTCGCGCAGGGCCACCAGCTCGGTGCGGGCGTCGCGGTCCAGACCGGTGATTTCCTTGCCGAACTCGAAGGCCCACAGCGCCAGTGCAGCCGAGCAGCCCATCATCAGCGCCAGGATGAGCCAGCGCAGCGGCCAGGCCATGCGGCTGCGGACCGTGACCCGGGGGGCACTCACCGACCAGCGTCGGCGCAGAAGTTTCCATCGCATAGCCTGTGCAGCCCGTCACGGACTGACGCATCCTTTGTGCAAAGTGACACACTGGGCGGCACGATACACCAAGAAAAAAGGCCACCCTGAGGTGGCCCTTTGTTCGCAGTGTGCCGTCGCACCCCGCGAAGTGCAGAGGTGGCGGGATCAGCGCTTGCTGAACTGCTTCCTGCGGCGAGCGCCGTGCAGACCGACCTTCTTGCGCTCGACTTCACGCGCATCGCGCGTCACGAAGCCGGCGTGGCTCAGCTCGGGCTTGAGCGTCGCGTCGTAGTCGATCAGGGCGCGGGTCACGCCATGGCGCACAGCACCAGCCTGACCGGACTCACCACCGCCATGCACGTTGACCTTGATGTCGAACGTCTCGGCGTTGTTCGTCAGGAACAGCGGCTGCTTGACGATCATGATCGAGGTCTGGCGGCCGAAGTACTCTTCGACCGACTTGCCGTTGACCGTGATCAGGCCGGTGCCCTTCTTGATGAAGACACGTGCGACCGACGACTTGCGACGGCCCGTGCCATAGTTCCAATCACCAATCATGTCGGCTCCTTAGAGGTCCAGCGTCTTGGGCTGCTGAGCGGTGTGCGGGTGTTCGCCACCGGCATAGACCTTCAGCTTCTTGATCATCGCGTAGCCCAGCGGACCCTTCGGGAGCATGCCCTTGACGGCCTTCTCGATGGCGCGGCCAGGGTGCTTGGCCTGCATGTCCTTGAACTTGGTGCCGTAGATACCGCCCGGATGACCCGAGTGGCGGTAGTACACCTTCTGTTCGGCCTTGTTGCCGGTCACGCGGATCTTGTCCGCGTTGACGATGACGATGTAGTCACCGGTATCCACGTGAGGCGTGTAGATTGCCTTGTGCTTGCCGCGCAGGCGGAGGGCGACTTCGCTGGCCACCCGTCCGAGAATCTTGTCTGTCGCGTCAATCACAAACCACTCATGCACGACTTCGGCCGGCTTGGCGCTGAAAGTCTTCATGGCAAATCACTTTGCGGTTGGGTTTGCTGGCTGCTGCAGAAGCCTTCGGCGCTGCTTGTGAATGCAGCCTCTCCGGTCTTCCGAGAAATCTTTCCCGCGCAGCCATGAACGGGAAAGCCCGCGAGTATAGCACAGCCGATCACGTCGGCGGGTCATGCGGGATGGCGTGCGCCCAGTACCCGCAGGCCCGCAGCCCCGGTCACGGCGGGTTCGTTGGCCGGCTGCCGCAAGCCTTGCATGCAGGCCAGCCAGGCGAACGCTGCCGCCTCGACCTGCAGCGCCGGCAACCCTGCGTCCTCGGTCGATCGGATCCGCAGGCCCGGTAGCCGAGCTTGGATCCCCTCCACCAATGCCGTGTTGAATGCGCCGCCGCCACACACGAGCAGCTCGGCCGCATCGCCCGCATGCCGGCGCACATCGTCGGCGATGGTGGTGGCCGTGAACGCGCACAGCGTGGCCTGCACGTCGGTGGGGGACGGGAGACGGGCGCCGCCCGCCGCCAGCGCATCCAGCCGCTGCTGCAGCCAGTCGGGGTTGAAGAGGTCGCGCCCGGTGCTCTTGGGTGGCTGCTGCGCGAAATACGGCTGGGCCAGCAGATCGGCCAGCAGGTCCGGGACCACCATGCCGCTGGCCGCCCAGGCGCCGCAGTCGTCGTAGTCGCAGCCCTGGTGCCGGTGAATCCAGTGGTCCATCAGCGCATTGCCCGGCCCGCAGTCGAAGCCGCGTGCCGGCTCGCCAGGTCGCAGGACGGTCAGGTTGCTGATGCCGCCGATGTTGACCACGGCGCGCGTGGTGTCGGACAGGCCGAAGACGTGACGGTGGAAACACGGCACCAGCGGCGCGCCTTGGCCTCCAGCGGCCACGTCGCGGCTGCGGAAGTCGGCCACCACGTCGATGCCGGTGCGTTCCGCCAGCAGCGCGGCATTGCCCAGTTGCAGCGTGTAGCCGGTGCCGTCGTGCAGTCCGGGCTGGTGCCGCACGGTCTGGCCGTGCGCCCCGATGGCGCAGACGGCCGCCGCCGGGGTGCCGGTGTCGGCCAGCAAGGTGCTGACCACCTCGGCATAGCGTTCCGCGATGGCGTTGCCGGCGAGGGCAGCGCGGTGCAGCTCGTCAGGACCGCTGGTCTGCAGGGCCATCAGCGACTGGCGCAGCGCCTCGGGGAACGGACGATGGGCATGGGCCAGCACGCCGCCCCAGCCCCCTTGTGCACCCAGACGGCATAGCACGCCATCCACGCCGTCCAGTGACGTGCCCGACATCAGTCCGATGTAGAGCACGTCGTCGCCTGCCCAGGTCATTCGACGCGGGCCAGCTTTCCGATCGGGCGCGTGATCGACTCGATCAACTGCGCATGCATCTGCTTGGCGTGGACATCGAAGCGGGCACGGGCCGTGGGCGAGAGTTCGGACGTTTCAGAAGCGCGGGCGATTTCGGCCGGATTGACCTGCGCGCCCTTGACCTTGAACTCGAAGTGCAGGTGCGGACCGGTGGCCCAGCCTGTCGCCCCGACCGCCCCGATGACCGCCCCTTGCGTGACCGTGGCGCCCTTGTTCACGTCGATGCGGCTGAGGTGGGCGTAGACGGTTTCGCGACCGCCGCTGTGCGTGATGACGACCACGTTGCCGTAGCCGTTCTGCACGCCGGAGAAGCTCACGACGCCATTGCCGACGGTGCGCACCGGCGTGCCCATGGGTGCGCCGAGGTCGACGCCGAGGTGGGCGCGCCACGTCTGCAGGATCGGGTGGAAGCGCATCGCGAAGCCGGAGGTCACGCGCGAGAACGCCAGCGGCGACGCCATGAACGCCTTCTGCTTGCCTTCGCCCCTGAGGCTGTAGTACTCGCCTTTCTTGCCCGGTTCCTGGAACCAGACGGCTTCGTAGGTGTCCTTGCCATGGATGAAGCGCCCGGCCAGCACCCGCCCGGTGGCGCCTGCCCACGTCACCGGCTCGCCGTCGGCGGTCAATGTTTCATACACGACGGCAAAACTGTCGCCACGCCGGATGTCCTTGCGGAAGTCCACGTCGTTGTCGAACATTTCCGCCATCTGGCCCGTGATGTGGTCGGGCATGCGGGCTTCGTCGGTGGCCGCGAACAGCGTGGAGGTGACAGTGGCCGCGCCGCTGCGGATCTCGACCTTCATCGGCACCTGCTCGCTCAGCGAGATCAGGCCTTGCTCGGTGCGGCGCACGGTGATGCGGGTGAAGTGGCTGCCCAGGCGTGCCGTGTCGCTTGCCGGGCCGCGTGTGATCAGCTCCTGCAGCTCGCCACCGCCGGGAGTCGACTCGGTGACTGCCCGCAGCATCTTGCCCGGCCTGCCCGAAAGGATGGTGCGGGCCACGGGATCCTTGCGCAAGAATGCGGACGCTTCAGGGTCGGAAACGCCCAGCCGGCGCAGCAGCGTGTCGGCAGTATCGGTCGAGCGGGTCAGGTCGCTGCGGTGCAGCAGCATTTCGTACTCGGCCAGCGCCTCGGCCTGTTCGGCCAGCCCTTCCGGCGAGACGGACTCCGTGACCATCTGGACGTTCTTTGGCGTGGAATCGACCATGCTCAGCGGCGCCACACCGAATGCGGTGACGGCGCTGCAGGTCAGCACGGCGGTGACGATGGCGCTGAACGTCTTGGGGTGACGCCGAACGGTGAGATCTGCGTGCGCCAGATGCAGGCGCGCTTTTTCGCCCAGATTGTTCACGAGTCTGTTCTTGGTGCGTGACGGGCGCGGGACACGCCAGTCCGGATGGATCACTTGGCACCGTCCTCCCCCTGGACGCATCCGGCCTGCTCTCTCGGGGCGTGGTGCGCCGGGGCAGGTCTCGGACACTCTAGAATCCGGGCCAACTCGAAGTCGGCGCAGTATACCGAGGTGTGCCAAAGTTACGAACCAATAACCCCCGTTTCGTCATGCTCCCTGATTTAATCGAAATCGAAGATTCCGTGCGTGCTGCACTGGAAGTCACGCTGCGGGGGTGCGAAGAGCTGCTGCCACGTGCGGAATGGGTCGCCAAGCTGCAGCGCGCGCACCGCACCGGCCAGCCCCTGCGCATCAAGCTCGGTCTCGATCCGACGGCGCCCGACATCCACCTCGGCCATACGGTGGTGCTCAACAAGCTGCGCCAGCTGCAGGATCTCGGTCACACGGTCATCTTCCTGATCGGGGACTTCACCTCCATGATCGGTGATCCTTCTGGCAGAAACACGACCCGCCCGCCGTTGACCGCCGAGCAGATCCAGGCTAATGCGGAGACCTACTACCGCCAGGCCAGTCTGGTGCTGGACCCTGCGCGCACCGAGATCCGCTACAACTCCGAGTGGTCCGATCCGCTGGGCGCACGGGGTCTGATCGGGCTGGCGTCACGCTACACGGTGGCGCGCATGATGGAGCGCGACGATTTCACAAACCGTTTCAAGGCCGGTACGCCGATTTCGGTCCACGAGTTTCTCTACCCCCTCATGCAGGGGTATGACTCGGTGGCGCTGAAGGCGGATCTGGAACTCGGGGGCACGGACCAGAAGTTCAATCTGCTCATGGGCCGCCACCTGCAGCAGGAATACGGGCAGGAGCCGCAGTGCATCCTGACCATGCCGCTGCTGGTCGGGCTGGACGGTGTCGAGAAGATGTCCAAGTCCAAGGGCAACTACATCGGCATCAGCGAGCCGGCCAACGCGATGTACGCCAAGCTGCTGTCGATCAGCGACGCGCTGATGTGGACCTACTACACCCTGCTGAGCCTGCGCAGCGAGGCCGACATCGCCGTGCTGAAGGCCGAAGTCATGGCCGGGCGCAACCCCAAGGATGCCAAGGTGCTGCTCGCCAAGGAGATCACCGCCCGCTTCCACGGTGCAGCGGCGGCGGACGCGGCCGAGCAGGACTTCCAGAACCGCGCCCGTGGCGGCGTGCCGGATGTCCTGCCCGAGGTGACGCTGACGGGCGCGCCGCTGGGGATCGCGGCGCTGTTGCGGCAGGCCGGGCTGGTGGCGTCGGGCGGCGAGGGCCAGCGCCTGATCGAGCAGAACGGCGTGCGCATCGACGGCACCACCATCAGCGACAAGGCGCTGCGCGTGGACGCTGGCACCTACGTCGTGCAGGTCGGCAAGCGCAAGTTCGCCCGCGTCACGCTGGTGGCCTGAACCACAGGGTCGCGCGCCAGCCCTGCCCGTCCGCCACGGGCGAGGTCAGCAGCAGCTCCGCCCCGGACTGCTGCGCGATCGTCTGGACCAGCGACAGCCCCAGCCCGGTGCCCCGTGCCAGCGAGCTGCCGCGCTCGAACGGCCGGACGAGGGTGGCCAGATCGGTGCCCGGCGCGCCAGGACCGTTGTCCGTGACGCTGATCTCGTCGGGCAGCACCCGCACCTCCACCCGTGCCTCCGGTCCGGCGTGCTTGAGCGCGTTGTCGATCAGGTTGCGCACGGCGATGCCGAGGGCGTCGATGTCTCCCATCACCGGTGCAGGGGTGTCGGGCTCGGTGACGAGGTGGAGCGCGGGATCGGGCTCGCGTGACTGGGCGAATTCGTCCACCACCAGCTGCGCCAGCTGACGCAGGTCCAGACGCTGACGCTGCAGCGCCACCCCGGAATCGACCCGCGCGATCTGCAGCAGCCGGGTGGCCAGATGGGTCAGCCGGTCGAGCTGGCGCACCAGGGTCAGGGCACGCTCGCGGGTGCGCTCGTCGTCGGTTTCCTGGCTCAGGCGCTGGGCCTGGGCGCGGGCAGCGGCCAGCGGGGTGCGCAGCTCGTGGGCCATCTTGGCCGAGAAGCTGCGTTCGGCCGCCAGCAGGGCCTGCAACCGCGCCATGAGGCCGTTGACGGTGCCCAGCAGCGGGTGCAGCTCGGTGGGCGTGTCCTGCAGGGGCAGCGGCTGCAGATCGTGGGCCGGGCGCCGGCCCAGCTCGTCCTGCAGCGGCTGGAGTTGGCGGATGGTCTTGCGCACCACCTGGCGCAGCGCGAGTGCGGCCAGCGGCAGCATCAGCAGCAGTGGCACCAGCAAGGTGAGCGTGGCCCGCCACAGCGTGGAGTTGCGGTGCCAGACGGCTTCGGCAAACTGGGCGCGCCGGCCCTGGTGGGTCACGGTGGCGATGCGCCAGCCGTCGTGGATGCTCATGCCTTCGCGGGCGGTGGGGGCCAGGGGCGTCTGCGGCGCGTGGGCCGAGCGCAGCAGCACGCGCTGCTCCAGGTCCAGCACCTGGTAGACCACCACCGGCTGGCGGCTGTCGCGGCGCAGGCCGATGCTGTCGATGCGCGGGCGGTGGACGGCGTCGATGTCAGGGGGCAGGGGATCGGGCAGGAGGGTCAGCAACCGCTCGGCGCTTTCGGCCAGGGCGAGGTCCTGCACCTCGTTGGTCTCCTTGCGCAGCCCCAGGATCGCCACCAGCGAGGCCACCAGCCAGAGGATGCCCAGCACGACCAGCAGCCGCACATGCAGCTGTGAAGCCAGGCTGTGGCGCCGCGCCGCCGTGGCAGGTGTTGCCGGCTCAGGCTTCAAGGCGGTAGCCCAGGCCGCGGTGGGTGGTGATCAGGCCGGCGCCGAGCTTCTTGCGCAAGCGGCTGATGATGACTTCGAGCGTGTTGCTCTCTCCCGCCAGAAGGCCTTCGGCGGTGAGCGTGGCCTCGATGTCGGCCCGGCTGTAGATGCGTCCGATGTGGCTGGACAGCACCCGCAGCACCGTCCACTCCATCGCGGTCAGGTCCACGCCCGCGCCCCGGCGCCAGGCGCGCAGGTTGACCAGATCGAACTCGCAGTCCTGGACCTTGACCAGCGGGCTGGGCGCGGCACGGCGCTGAATGGCGGACATCCGTGCCAGCATCTCGTCAAGGTCGAAGGGCTTGACGAGGTAGTCGTCGGCGCCTGCCTCCAGGCCCAGGATGCGGTCGCTGACCTGGTCGCGCGCGGTCAGTACCAGCACGGGCAGTCGCAGCCCCGCCGCACGCCACTGCCGCAGCAGTCCCAGCGCGTCGCCGTCGGGCAACTGGAGGTCCAGCATCGCGAACTCGGCCGGCCCCGGATGCTGGGCCTGCGCGATCAGCTTGCACCAGTGGACCTGGTGGCCTGCGGCCTCCAGGTGGTCGGTGACGGCCTGTCCCAGGTCGATGTCGTCTTCGAGCAGCAGCACTTGCATGGCAGCCATCATGTCGGATGTCGGGCCCGGATGCAAAAAAGCCGCCCTGGTGGGCGGCCCTTGACCGACGTGGCGCGGGGGCGCCGGGCGTCGGAACTCAGTCGGCGTACTGGCCGGCGGCCTTGATGACCGGGCCCCACTTGGCCAGCTCGGACTCGACGAACTTCTTGTGCTCGGCCGGGTTGACGCGGGCGTCGTCCACGATGTCGGCGCCCAGGGCTTCCTGGCGCTTGACGAAGTCGGCGTCCTTGAGGGCCAGCTTCAGTGCGGCGTTGACCTTGTCGAGGACCGGCTTCGGGGTGTTCTTCGGGGCGTACAGGCCGTGCCAGATGGTGACGTTGAAACCCTTCAGACCTGCCTCGTTGAGCGTGGGCAGGTTCTTCAGCGCGTCAGTGGTCTGGCGCTTGCTGCTGGTGATGGCGTAGGCCTTGACCTTGCCAGCGGCGATCTGGCCGGTGGTGTTGGTGGTCTGGTCGCACATGATGTCGACCTGGCCGCCGATCAGGTCGGTCATGGCCGGGCCAGTGCCCTTGTATGGCACGGTGGTCATGTCGATCTTGATGCTCTGCTGGAACAGCAGGCCGCACAGGTGCGAGGCCGATCCCAGACCGGCGTTGGCCAGGTTGATCTTGCCCTTGTTGGCGTCGAGCCACTTGATGAGTTCGGCGTAGTTGCTGGCCTGCAGCGTCGGACGCGCGATCAGCGTCATCGGCACTTCGTTGACCAGGCCGAGGTACTCGAAGTCGTTCAGCGTGTCGTACTGCATCTTGCGGTACAGCGCCGGCGCGGTGGCCATGGCAATGTGTGCGAGCAGGAAGGTGTAGCCGTCGGCGTTGGCCTTGGCGACCTTGGTGTGGCCCAGCGTGCCTCCGGCACCGGCGACGTTCTCGATGATCACCTGACCACCCAGCGGCTTGCGGATGGCTTCGGCCAGATCACGCGCGACCTTGTCGGTCGGACCCCCGGCAGCGAACGGCACGACGATCGTGATCGGCTTGTCGCCGGGATAGTTCTGGGCCGAGGCGCCCAGCGACAGGGCGGCCAGTGCGACGGCGGCGATCAGCAGCTTCATGGAGTCTCCAGTGCGGCAAGAAAAGTGACGGGTTCCGGGTGGAAGCGCCGCATCCTAGCGGCACTCCGGGTGGCTTGCATCTCGGAAACTACGTAACGTGCGGCGCTTCGTGCAGGCTGACCGCCGCATCAGCGGTAACTGCGCCGGTCCTCGATCACCTTGCCGTCGTTGGGCAGACTGTCCCGCGCCATGGTGACGACGGCGGCGCGCAGCTTGGTGAGGTCGCGCACCGAGCCGGCCACTTGCGGCACCAGTCCTTCGGGGATGCCGTCGCACTCGATGTGCAGCGTCATGCGGTCGTCGGCCATCTCGCCTTCGACGACGAGTCGGGCGCGCAGGATCTCGGGGTGCCGGCGCACCACCTCGGCCACCTGCGAGGGATGCACGAACATGCCGCGCACCTTGGTCGTCTGGTCGGCCCGGCCCATCCAGCCCTGGATGCGCGGCGCGGTGCGGCCGGTGGGACACTCGCCGACGAGGATCGCCGACAGGTCGCCCGTGCCGAAGCGGATCAGCGGGTAGTCCGGGTTGAGCGTCGTCACCACCAGCTCGCCGACCTCGCCGTCTGCCACCGGATCGCCCGTGCCTGGCCGCACGATCTCCACGATCACGCCTTCGTCGAGCACCAGCCCCTGGCGCGACGACGTTTCATAGGCGATCAGGCCCAGGTCGGCGGTGGCGTAGCACTGGTAGCCTTGGATGCCGCGCTCGGCCAGCCAGTCGCGCAAGGACGGCGGGAAGGCTTCGCCACTGACCATGGCCTTGGTGATGGAGCGGATGTCCACGCCGGTTTCGGCGGCCTTCTCGACCAGGATCTTCAGGAAACTCGGGGTGCCGATGTAGCCCTGCGGCCGCAGCTCGGCCATCGCCTGCAGCTGCAGCTCGGTGTTGCCGACGCCGCCGGGAAACACCGTGCAGCCCAGCGCGTGGGCGCCGGTCTCCATCATCGAACCGGCGGGGGTGAGGTGGTAGCTGAAGCTGTTGTGGATCAGCTCGCCAGCGCGGAAGCCGGCCGCGAAGATGGCGCGGGCCATGCGCCAGTAGTCGGCACCCGTGCCTTCGGGTTCGTAGATCGGGCCGGGCGACTGGAACACGCGGCGCGCGCCCCGCACCGCCGGCTGCCCCGTCCAGCCGATCGCGGAGAAGCCGCCGAACGCCTCGCGGCTGCGCAGGGCCTTCTGGCGCTCCAGCAGCTCGCCCTTGCGGGTCACGGGCAGGCGGGCCAGCGCGGCACGGCTGGTGACGCCGACCGGGTCCACGCCGGCGAGGATCTCGGCGAAGGCGGGGGTGCGTGCGGCGGCGTGGGCTACCTGGGCGGGTAGGGCCGCGAGCTGTGCCGCCTCGCGCAAGGCCGGCGCACGGGTTTCCAGGGCGTCGTGGAACGCGAGGTTGGACTCTTGCATGTCTTGCATGGCGCGTCCCTTGTTCAGGCGAGCCAACGCTTGCGGCGCTTGTAGCTCTTGTTGTCCTTGAAGCTCTTGCGGTCACCGCCGCCCATGCCGAGGTAGAACTCCTTCACGTCCTCGTTCTCGCGCAGATCCTTGGCGGCGCCATCCATGACGATGCGGCCGTTCTCCAGGATGTAGCCGTAGTCGGCGTAGCGCAGGGCCATGTTGGTGTTCTGCTCGGCCAGCAGGAAGGTGACACGCTCCTTGGTGTTCAGATCCTTCACGATCTCGAACACCTCTTCCACGATCTGCGGCGCCAGCCCCATCGACGGCTCGTCCAGCAGCACCATCTTCGGGTTGGCCATCAGCGCCCGGCCGATGGCGCACATCTGCTGCTCGCCGCCGGAGGTGTAGGCGGCCTGGCTGGTGCGGCGCGTCTTGAGCCGGGGAAAGTAGTTGTAGACCTTCTCCAGCGTCTCGGCGACCGCTGCCTTGCCATCCTTGCGGGTGTAGGCGCCGGTCATCAGGTTGTCCTCGATGCTCAGGTGCGCGAAGCAGTGCCGGCCTTCCATGACCTGCACCACCCCGCGGTTGACCATGTCGGAGGTGGAGAGTTTCTCGATGCGCTC
>JAAFKB010000058.1 GCA_013299055.1 Sphaerotilus sp. | reverse complement strand
GCGCCGGAGCCACGTCGGCCGGCACGAGCACGGCCTCGACGCCATGCGCCTGGAACAAGGGGTTGAAGACTTCGGGCGCACGCACCTGCCCGACCGGGTGGCCGAGGACCAGGAAAACGCGGGTGTGACCGTGGATGTGCATGGGTGCGGACAATAGGGATCTGCCGCCACGCCGACAAGCGATGTTGGCCATGATTGCGCGATAATCGCGCACATGGGGCGATCACCATTCCTTTATCGGGATTTCCCTGCCCCACAGGAACGCCGGAGTACACCGCCGCATGGACATCGACCGCAAGAACATCATCGACGGCCTGGGCAACGGCCTGCGCGTCATCGAAGCCTTCGACGAGGAGCACCCGCGCCTGACCGCCTCGGAGACCGCCGCCCGCACCGGCCTGACCCGCACGGCGGCGCGTCGCTACTTGCTCAGCCTCGTCCACTTCGGCTACGCGAACACGGACGGCAAACGCTTCTGGCTCGCGCCCAAGGTGCTGCGGCTGGGACAGAGCTATCTCGAAGCGGCGCGGCTGCCGCGGCTGGTGCAGCCCTTCGTGCAGCGGCTGTCGATGGAGTGCGGCGAGAACTTCAACTTCAGCGTGCTCGACGACCACGTGATCGTCTACGTGGCGCGCAGCAACAGCATGCGCATGGTGTCGATCGGCTTTCCGGTCGGGGCGCGGGTGCCGGCGCATGTGGTGACGCCGGGGCCGGCGATCCTGTCCACCTTCAGCGAGCCGAGGCTGGCCGAGTGGGTGGCGCAGCACGAGTTCAGCGCCTTCACGCCCCGTACCACCACCGACCCGGCCACGTTCCTGCGCGATGTCCACAGCGCCCGTGCCCTGGGCTACTGGAGCACCGAGCAACAGCTCACCCCGGGCCTGCGCGGCATCGCCATGCCCGTGAAGGACCGCAAGGGGGAGTGCGTGGGCGCCATCGGCACGACCATGCCGATGCCCGTGGCACCCGTGGGTCGCGAGGAGGCCATGGCCCGGCTGCTGCCGCGCCTGAGCGAGACGGTACAGGTGCTGCGCGACGTGCTGTGAGCCGCTGGGCGTGGTC
Source organism: Sphaerotilus sp. (assembly GCA_013299055.1). GTDB lineage: Bacteria > Pseudomonadota > Gammaproteobacteria > Burkholderiales > Burkholderiaceae_C > Sphaerotilus. The sequence goes on along the minus strand of JAAFKB010000058.1, from coordinate 22,903 downwards.
AGCCGTGGTGGGTGCCGAGGTAGCGCTTGCGCCAGAAGAAGGCACTCAGCCCGAGGCCGAGCAGCAGCATCAGCCCGGCTGCGGCCCAGAAGCCACTGGGCGAGTGGATCAGCGGCAGCGCATCGAAGTTCATGCCGAAGAAGCCCGTGATCAGGTTCAGCGGCAGGAAGATCGCGGTCAGCACGGTGAGCGTGCGCATGATGTCGTTGGTGCGCTGGCCGACCATCGAGAAGTGCATCTGCACGGCGCTCTCGATCGAGGACTCCAGCCGCCGCACATGGCCCAGCACCCGCTCGATGTGTTCGAGCACGTCGCGCGAGCGCACCCGCAGCAGCTCGCGGTCGCGCCGTGCGGCGATGTCGTCCGGGCTGGGCCATTCGTCGAGGCTGTCGATCCACTCCTGGATGGCGCTGCGCTGGTCCTCGCAGACATCCTCCAGCTGGTGCAGCGTGTTGCGCGACTCCAGCAGGGCCGTCCAGTCCACCCGGCGACTGCGCGGGCCGAGCAGGGTCTGCTGCAGCGTGGTGAGCTGGCGCGTGAGCAGGCGGCGCAGCGCCAGGTAGCCGTCCACCATGTGGTTGACGATGCGCAGCATGAGGTCGGAGGAACTGGTGGGCAGGCGGCTGGCGCCGTTGCCGTTGACGGTCATCTGCGCCAGCCGCGTGGCGAAGAACTCGCGCACCAGGCAGTCGGCCGGATGCACCGTCAGCAGCACGCGGTCGAACACCGCGAAACCGACCGGACTGGTGTCGATCGAGTCGAGCGCCTGGCGGGCCGTGGAGGCGGTGCCGTGTTCATCGTCCAGGAACAGGCCGTCGCTGCCGGGAGCGGCGGCCAGCCGGCGGAACACCAGCAGGTCATACCAGGAGGTGTAGTCGAAGTGCGAGGGGAGCTGCTGGCTGAGCAGGTCGGAGACGTGCAGGTCCACGAGCGGCCCGCCAGCGCACTGCTGCAGCACCGTCTGCACTTCGCCAGTCCGTACCTCGAACTCGCGCCGCCCGGAGGCGATCCACAGGAAGCCGCTCGCGGGCAGCGTCCGTGGCAGCTCGGGCAGTTCGGTGCAGCGGTCGTCGATCAGGAAGACGCGCATGGCCGCGTTCGCCTCAGCCCTGGCGGATGAGCCGGGCCGCGTCGAGCGCGAAGTAGGTGAGCACGCCGTCCGCCCCCGCCCGCTTGAAGGCCAGCAGCGACTCCAGCATCACGGCGTCGTGGTCGAGCCAGCCGTTCTGGGCGGCGGCCTTGAGCATCGCGTACTCGCCGCTGACCTGGTAGGCGAAGGTCGGCACGCGGAACTCGTCCTTCACGCGGCGCACGATGTCCAGGTACGGCATGCCCGGCTTGACCATGACCATGTCGGCGCCTTCGGCGAGGTCGAGCGCCACTTCGCGCAGGGCTTCGTCGCTGTTGCCCGGGTCCATCTGGTAGACCTTCTTGTTGCTCTTGCCCAGATTGCCGGCCGAGCCCACCGCGTCGCGGAAGGGGCCGTAGAAGCTGCTCGCGTACTTGGCGCTGTAGGCCATGATGCGGGTGTGGATCAGCTTGCGGGCTTCGAGCGCCTGGCGGATGGCGCCGATGCGGCCGTCCATCATGTCGCTGGGGGCGACGATGTCCACGCCGGCCTCGGCCTGCACCAGCGCCTGCTGCACCAGCACGGCGATGGTCTCGTCGTTGAGGATGTAGCCGGTGTCGTCGAGCAGCCCGTCCTGGCCGTGCGAGGTGTAGGGGTCGAGCGCCACGTCGGTCATGATGCCGAGTTCCGGGAAACGCCGCTTCAGCTCGGCCACCACCCGGGGCACGAGGCCGTCCGGGTTGGTGGCTTCACGACCGTCCGGCGTCTTGCCCACGCTGTCCAGCACCGGGAACAGTGCCATCACCGGAATGCCCAGCGCGACACACTGCTCGGCCACCGGCAGCAACTGGTCGAGGCTGCGGCGCTGCACCCCGGGCATGGACGCCACGTCCTGCACCAGCCCCTGGCCTTCGAGCACGAACACCGGGTAGATCAGGTCGCTGCAGCGCAGGTGGTGTTCGCGCACCAGATCGCGGGTGAAGACATCACGGCGCAGGCGACGGGGGCGGTTCAGGGGATAGGCGGCGGGAGGGAGCATGGCGGTCATGGGGCGGCGGGCAGGGTGACGTTTTTCTATATCCGGCGGGGTGCGAGCGCACTACGGGACACCCCTTACCTTGTCACGGGCTGGCTTGATGTTAAACTCATTCCTGAGCGACGCGCCGTCAGGTGCTCGTTCCCTGCTTTTCCTCCCTGAGCAGGTGCCTTACCGTGTTGACAGCGTTAAGGCTTCGAAGCCCCAGCAAGCATGCTGGGGCTCTTTTTTTGGCCGATCGACAAGTGTCCTGGCAAGGTCAGCGCGGTGCCGTGACCGGCATCGGCATGTCCAGCGACACATCCACCCCATCGAGCTGCACCGGCTGCGTGGCATTGAGTTCATCGAACCAGGTGCTGCGCGGTGGTTCCTTGTAGCCCGGCAGGTCGCGCCCATCGAAGGGCCGCACCCGCGCGCCGACGCTGGAGCCTACGCTGCCGCGCGCAGCGGTGTCCAGCGGGGCGGTGTCGGGGCCGTTGTCCTGGTGGAGCGTGGGGACGGCGGGCGCGTCCGGCAGCAGCGCCTTGCGCACGGCGATCGGATCAGGCAGGAAGGCCTCGTTCCAGACGTGCAGCGGAATGCCGGCGGCGCGCAGCACCCGCTCGGTGCGCTGCTGGCGCTTGCGGGCGCGCTCCGAGTCGGCCTTGTCCGCCTGACGCACCTCGACGATCGCCACCACGTTCGAGGCCGCGTCGCACACCATCAGGTCCACGCAGACATGCCCGACACGGCGCAGCCACTCGACGTAGGAGTGGCGCGTGGGCACCTTGATGAAGTGCGACAGCGGCACCTGCGCCAGGATCATGTGCTCCGGCACTGCGCGGCGCAGCACTTCGAGCGCCCGCTGGTGGCGCAGCGTCAGCACGCGGGTGGCCTCCGGTGGCCATCCGATGACGGTGTCCACTGCGTCGAGGGCGCGCGGTCGGCCTGTCCGGGCGGTGTCGGACGGACGGGTGTTGAAACGGCGCCACAGCCACAGCACCACCGCCGCGCTCACACAGCCTGCCAGCAGCAGGGTGGCGTTGCCAGAAAGGGCGGAGAGGAGGGAGGCAGGAGATGAAAAATTCATTCCGTCAAGCTACCTGTCCAGGTGTCTGGCGTCAATCCCGTCCAAGGTGTGATGGATGTAACAGCTGCGGGTTGTGTGCCTGCATCACCGCCGGACTGTTACAGCCGTGAAGGAGCGTCAAAACCCCATCCCGCCCATGCCCGGCATGCCCTTCTTGCCGGCCAGGCGCTTCATCATCTTCATCATCCCGCCGCCCTTCATCTTCTTCATCATGTCGCGCATCTGCTCGAACTGGTTGAGCATGCGGTTGACTTCCTGCACCTGCACGCCCGCGCCAGCGGCGATCCGGCGCTTGCGGCTGGCCTTGATGAGATCAGGCTTGCGGCGCTCCAGCGGGGTCATGGAATGGATGATCCCCTCCATGCGGCGCACGTCTTTCTCCGCCTTTCCCATGTCAGCTTGACCCGCCTTCGCGGCGAGTTCGGCTGGCAGCTTGTCGAGCAGTCCACCGAGTCCGCCCATCTTCTTCATCTGGCTGATCTGGGCCAGGAAGTCGTTCAGGTCGAAGTGTTCGCCGCTCTTGACCTTGTCGGCAAGCTTCCTTGCGGCGTCGATGTCCACGCCGCGCTGCACCTCCTCGACCAGCGCCACGATGTCACCCATGCCGAGTACACGGCCAGCGTGGCGCTCGGCATCGAAGACTTCGAGACCGTCGATCTTCTCGGACACGCCCGCGAACTTGATCGGTGCTCCGGTGATCTGCCGCACCGACAGTGCCGCACCGCCACGTGAGTCGCCGTCGAGCTTGGTCAGCACGATGCCGGTGAGCGGCAGAGCTTCCTTGAACGCCTTGGCGGTGTTGATCGCGTCCTGGCCCTGCATCGCATCGACGACGAACAGCGTCTCGATCGGCTTGAGCGTGGCGTGCAGGTCGCGGATCTCGGCCATCAGGGCTTCGTCGATCGCCAGCCGGCCGGCGGTGTCCACCAGCAGCACGTCAAAGAAGTGCTTGCGGGCGTAGTCGATGGCGGCCAGCGCGATGTCGTGCGGCTTCTGGTCGGGTGTCGACGGGAACCACTCGGCGCCAGCTTGCTTCGTCACCGTCTTGAGCTGTTCGATGGCCGCTGGGCGGTACACGTCGGCGGAGACGGTCAGCACCTTCTTCTTGCGTCGCTCGATCAGGTGCTTGGCCAGCTTGGCGGTGGTGGTCGTCTTGCCCGCGCCCTGCAGACCCGCCATCAGGATGACCGCGGGCGGCTGGGTGGCGAGGTTGATGTCCGAGATGCCCGCGCCCATGGTGGCGGCGAGTTCCTTGTGGACGATGCTCACCAGCACCTGCCCCGGCGAGAGCGAGTTGGCCACCTCGGCGCCGAGCGCACGGTCCTTCACGCGGGCGACAAAATCGCGCACCACCGGCAGGGCCACGTCGGCCTCCAGCAGCGCCATGCGGACCTCGCGCAGCATGTCCTGGACGTTCGATTCGGTGATGCGGGCCTGGCCGCGCATCGACTTGACCAGGCGTGACAGACGTTCGGAAAGGGCGGAGGCCATCGGGAGTCCCGGTTGTTGGAAGGTGGATGCAGGAGTGCGGGTCAGTACACTGTGCAGGTGATTTTATCGACCCCCTTGAACCCCCTTGCCCACGGCTTGTCCGTGTGGTCGCTGGTGCCGTCGCTGCTGGCGCTGGCGGCCTACGCGCTGTCGGCGCTGCCGGGCGCGGGGGCCTGGGTGCGGCGGGCGCTGCCGCTGGCCTGGGGCCTGCATGGCGTGGCTGGACTGGCGCACCTGTTTGGCATCGGGCTGGTGATGCAAGGGGCGCGGTTCGGTTTCGCCCCGGCGCTGTCGGCCACGGCGTGGATGGTGCTGGCGGTGCACGCCGTGGAGGGTCGCTTCTTGCCGCTGCCGGGTGTGCGGCGGCTGCTGGCGGCGCTGGGCGGGGGCACGCTGGCGCTGGCGCTGGCGTTTCCGGGGGAGGGTGGCCTGTACCCCGCCTCGCCGTGGGCGCCGCTGCACTGGCTGCTGGGGCTGGCGTCCTACGGACTGGTCGCGGCGGCCGTGCTCCATGCCGCATGGCTGGACCGCGCCGAGCGGGCCATGCGCTTGCGCATGAAAAAACCGGGACTGCGCACCGAGAGGTCCACCGCAGCGTCAGCACCTGCCCTGCCGCTGCTGACGCTGGAAAAGCTGACCTACCGCTTCGTCTGGGCTGGCTTTGTCGTGCTGTCGCTGGCGCTGGGGCTGGGGGTGTGGTTCACGCCGGTCTGGCACTGGGACCACAAGACCGTGTTCTCGCTGCTGGGCTGGGCGGTGCTGGCGGGCTTGCTGGCGGGTCGGCAGGCGTTCGGCTGGCGTGGGCGGCTGGCCACGCGGGGGCTGTACGCGGGCGCGGTGCTGCTGCTGCTGGCCTATGTCGGCTCGCGCTTCGTGCTGGAGGTGCTGCTGCACCGCACGGTGGCCGCGGTGCTGGCCGGAGGTGTCGCATGAAGTTGCTGCTGGTCCTGCTGACGGTGCTGGCGGTCGTCTGGCTGCTGCGCAGCGCCCGGCACAAGCCGCCGCTGGACCGGCCGGACGCCAGCCCGCCCCCCGCGTCCCCCAGCCGCGCCGTGCAGACCCTGGCCCGCTGCGCCCACTGCGGCATGCACCTCACCTCGGCCGACAGCGAGCTGCGCGACGGCCAGCCCTACTGCTCGTCCGCGCACCGGCGCGCCGGTCCTCGCGCCCCCTTCGGCCGGGTCTGAGGAGCGCCGCCGGTGTCCGATGAGCACTGGTTCACCACGCTCGGCTTCGGCCTGGAGCGCACGCAGCCCATGGGCCTGCCGCGCACTCCCCCACCCGCCGATGCGCCACCCCCCCCGGCACCACCCCCGGCCCCGGCGCCACCCGCCGCCCGCCGCCGCAACCCCGTCGAGCCCCCGGCCTCCTTCCAGCGCATCTTCCGCGCGTTCACCATTGCGCGCGCGCTGCTCGGCGTGCTGCTGCTGGGCACCCAGTGGCTGGTGGTGGTCTACCTGGGCGGGCGGCCGGTGTGGGCGGCCCTGCTGGTGTGCGCGGCACAGGTGCTGGCGGCGCTGGCGATGCTGGCCTGGCCGGTGCCGCCGACCGGCTACATGGCCGCCTCCGGCCACCTGCGCGGCCGCTGGGCGCTGGCGACCATCGGGGTGGACCTGCTCGCCTTCACGCTGCTGCTGTTCGTGGCCGGGCCGGCGGTGAGCGCGGCGGCGCTGTACATGCTGCCGGTGCTGATGGCCGCCACGCTCATGCCGCGCCGCCATGCGTATGGCGTGGCCTCGGGCGTGGTGCTGCTGCTGCTGGTGGCGGCGTGGTGGGGGGCGCTCACCGACGCCGAGATGGCCACCGCGCTGATGCAGGCGGGCATCGCCGGCGGGGGCGTGCTGGCCATCGCGATGCTGGCGGGACAGTTGTCCGACCGCCTGGCCCGCCAGGAGCTGGCCGCCCGCAGCACGCTGGAGATCGCCCGCCAGCAGGCCCGTCTGAACCGGCTGATGATCGAGGAGATGCAGGACGGCGTCATGGTCGCCGACCGCGACGGGCGCGTGCAGGCGGCCAACCCGGCGGCGCTGCAGCTCATCGGCGCGCCGGTCGCCCGCCGCTTCATGCCCTTCGACCTCCACCAGCTCTCCGCCTGGCAGCCACTGCGCGACGCGCTGGCCAAGGGCTATGCCAGCGGCGTCTGGCCCGAAGGCGGTCAGGAACTCAGCCTGCGCCTGCCCCAGACCCCGGCCGGCGGCGCCGACGCCCTCGCCGAGGAGCGCCCCCTGCGCGTGCGCATGCGCTTCACGCGGCGGCGGGATGCGCGCTCGGGCGAGGCGCTGTGCGTGCTGTTTCTGGAGGATGTGCGCACGCTGCGTTCGCGGGCGCGCCAGGAAAAGCTCGCCGCGATGGGCCGCGTCTCCGCCGGCATCGCCCACGAGATCCGCAACCCGCTGGCCGCCATCGCCCAGGCCAACGCGCTGCTCGCCGAAGACCTCACCGACCCTGGCCAGCAGCGCCTGAGCCGCATGGTCGCCGACAACGTCGAGCGGCTGCAGCGCATCGTCGACGACGTGGCCGAGGTGTCGCCGGGCGGGTCGAGCGATGCGCCCGTGATCGAGCTGGGCGCCGAGGTCGAGCGGCTGTGCGGCGAATGGGTCCGCACCGCCGCACTGCCCGCTGGCGACAGCAGCCCCCTGTTCGTGGACACCGGCGACGAGCCGCTGCCCGTGCGCTTCGACCCCGAGCACCTGCGCCGCGTGCTGGTCAACCTGCTCGACAACGCGCTGCGCCATGGCAGCGACCAGCCGCAGGCGGTGTGGGTGCGCGTGGCCGCGCGGGCCGCTGGGCGGGTCGAGCTGTCGGTGGCCAGCGACGGCGAGGTGATCGCGCCCGACGTGGAGCCGCACCTGTTCGAGCCGTTCTTCTCCACCCGCAGCCGCGGCACGGGACTGGGTCTGTACATCTGCCGCGAGCTGTGCACGCGCTACGGCGCCTCCATCGACTTCCGCCCGCGCGGCCCCGGCGCCCGGCACCGCAACGTCTTCCTCGTGGCGATGCCGCGCCTGACCCTGGCCCCGAACACGCCACCGACCGCCGCTCCGGCCCCTTCCGCATGAGCCCTTCTCCTTCGCCTCGCCTGCTGGTCGTCGACGACGAGCCAGACCTGCGCACGCTCTACGAACTCGCCCTGCTGCGCGAGGGCTACGACATCGAGACGGCGGGCACGGTCGAGGAGGCCTGGACGCTGCTCGCCGCTGCCCGCTACAGCGCCATCATCACCGACATGCGCCTGCCGGACGGCACCGGGCTGGACCTGCTGCGCCGCCTGGAGCAGGCTGGCCGCAGCGAGAAAACCATCGTCATCACGGCCTATGGCTCTGCCGAAAACGCGGTGCAGGCGCTCAAGTCCGGCGCCTACGACTACCTGACCAAGCCGGTCGACCTGCGCCAGTTCCGCAGCGTGGTGGCCTCGGCGCTCGGGCGCGGGGCGACGGCCGTGGCAGCCCCTGCGGTGCGGGGTGGCGGGCGAGCACCACGCCCGAGCGCCGAGCCCGTGGTACCCAGCGCGCTGCAGCGCATGGGCGGACGCACGCCGGTGATGCAGCAGGTGCGCGTGCTGGTGGACAAGGTCGCGCGCAGCATGGCGCCGGTGCTGGTCCACGGCGAGTCGGGCACTGGCAAGGAACTCGTGGCGCGGGCCATCCACCAGGTCAGCCAGCGCGCCGCAGGGCCGTGCATCGCGGTCAACTGTGGCGCCATCCCCGAGCAGCTGCTGGAGGCGGAGTTCTTCGGCTACCGCAAGGGCGCCTTCACGGGGGCCCACGAGGACCGCGAAGGCTTCTTCCAGGCGGCGTCCGGTGGCACGCTGTTCCTCGACGAGATCGGTGACCTGCCGCTGGCGATGCAGAGCAAGCTGCTGCGCGTGATCCAGGAGCGTGCGGTGCGGCCGGTGGGCGCGGTGGCGGAGGTGGCGCTGGACGTGCGCATCGTCAGCGCGACGCACAAGGATCTGGCGTGCGAGGTGGCCGCGGGGCGCTTTCGGCAGGACTTGTACTACCGGCTCAACGTGATCCAGATCCGCGTGCCGCCGCTGCGGGAGCGGCTGGACGACCTGCCGCTGCTGTGCGAGGCGGTGCTGGCGCGGGTGGCGGGCGAGTCGATGCTGGCGGAGGTGCCGCGCCTGACCCCCACGGCCCTGCAGGCGCTGGCGCAGCACCGCTTTCCAGGCAATGTGCGCGAGCTGGAGAACCTGCTGCACCGGGCGGTGGCGCTGTCCTCCGGGGGCTTGATCGACGCAGCCGATCTGGGGCTGGGCGAGCCGGCCGCCGAGGCAGCGCCGGCCGTGCCGCCTGCGCCGCCGGTGTCGATCGCCGCGCCGCAGGGGCTGGTCAGCGCGCCTGCGGACGTGGCGGCTGCGGTGCCGGCCGACCTGGTGGCCTATCTGGACGAGGTGGAGCGCGAGGTGCTGGTGCGGGCACTGGAGCTGCACCGCTGCAACCGCACGGCCGCTGGTGCCGCCATGGGCCTGACGCTGCGCCAGATGCGTTACCGCATGGCGCGGCTGGGCATCCAGGTGGCCGGCGACGCCCCCGCCGTGGACGACACCGACGCGCTCGGCGAGCTGGCGCCATGAGCGGTGGTCTGCGGTGGCGCCGGCGCCGACAGGCGCGGCGCGGGCTGTGGCAGGGCGACTGGTACCGACCGGCGCGCTGGGTGCCGAGTCCGAACTTCGGACCGCGTCCGGCGGGGCAGGGGGTGCGGCTGGCGGTGATGCACTCGATCAGCCTGCCGCCGGGGCGCTACGGCGGCGATGCGATCGAGCAGTTCTTCACCAACCGGCTCGACCCGATCGCGCATCCTTATTACGCCGGGCTGGCCGGCGTGGCGGTTTCGGCACATTTCCTGGTGCGCCGGAATGGCGAGACCGTGCAGTTTGTCGGCATCGGCGAACGGGCGTGGCACGCGGGCGCATCGGTCTGGCGGGGGGTAACGAACTGCAACGACTACGCGCTGGGCATCGAGCTGGAGGGCCTGGAGGGCTGGTCGTTCGAGCCGGCGCAGTACCGCGCTGCAGCACGCCTGCTGCGCCATGCTGCACGGCTGTGGCCTGTCGCGGAAGTGGTTGGTCACGAACATGTGGCGCCCGGCCGCAAGGGCGATCCCGGACCCGGATTCGACTGGCAGCGGCTGGCCCGACTGCTGCGCCGCAGCATGGTGGTGCCATCTTGCTCAGTACGGGATTTGTCAATGGGACACTAGCGGTAGTGTTGAAAATTTTCCGAGGACACTACCCGTAGCGTGGTGATATTCTTGCCCGCAAGAAACGCAGCAAAGACGAGCCTGAAGGCGCCTTCCCAGCGAGGGTGCCTTTTTCTTTGAGCCGTCATGATCAGGCCAGACAAGAAGGAGCGACCGCCCATGCAAACCGCCATCTCCAGCCCCCCGTATTTCCAGCCCGAGGCCCTCTCCGCCACGGACGCCGGCAAGGCCCCTGCCTACGCCGGCTACCAGATCATCCGCCGCAACGGCGCGGTGGTGGCCTTCGAGCCGCACAAGATCGCCGTGGCGATGATGAAGGCGTTCCTGGCGGTGCGGGGGGCGCAGGGCGCGGCCTCGGCCAGCGTGCGCGAGGCGGTGGACACGCTGACGGAGTCGGTGGTGCGTGCGCTGCTGCGGTCGCGGCCGAGCGGCGGTACCTTCCACATCGAGGACGTGCAGGACCAGGTCGAACTCGGCCTGATGCGCGGCAGCCACCACGACGTGGCGCGGGCCTATGTGCTGTACCGCGAGCGCCACGCCCAGGAGCGCCTGAGCAAGGGCCAGGCGCCCGCACAGCCGCCGGCCGACCTCGTGGTGCAGGACCAGGGCCAGCGCGTGCCGCTGAACCAGGGCGGACTGCAACTGCTGATCGAGTCGGCGTGCGCCGGTCTGGGCGACGAGGTGACGGCCGCACCGGTGCTGGCGGAGACGCGGCGCAACCTGTACGACGGCGTGCCGGTGGACGAGGTCTACAAGGCGGCGATCCTGGCGGCGCGCACGCTGATCGAGAAGGATCCCGGCTACACCCGCGTGACGGCGCGGCTGCTGATGCACACGATCCGCCGCGAGGTGCTCGGCGACGACGTGCAGCAGCACGAGATGGCGCACCGCTACGTCGAGTATTTCCCGCAGTTCATCCGCAAGGGCATCGACGCGGAGCTGCTCGACGAGCGCATGGCGCAGTTCGACCTCGTGCGCCTGGGCGCGGCGCTCAAGCCCGAGCGCGACATGAACTTCGACTACCTCGGCCTGCAGACGCTGTACGACCGCTATTTCCTGCATGTCCGCAAGCAGCGCATCGAGCTGCCGCAGGCGTTCTTCATGCGCGTGGCGATGGGGCTGGCGCTGGGCGAGATCGACCGCGAAGGCCGGGCGATCGAGTTCTACGAAGTGCTGTCCACCTTCGATTTCATGTCGAGCACGCCGACGCTGTTCAACGCCGGCACGCGGCGCTCGCAACTGTCGAGCTGCTACCTGACGACGGTGCCGGACGACCTCGACGGGATCTACGAGTCGATCAAGGACAACGCGCTGCTGTCGAAGTTCGCGGGCGGCCTGGGCAACGACTGGACCTCGGTGCGCGCGCTGGGCAGCCACATCAAGGGCACGAACGGCGAGTCGCAGGGGGTGGTGCCGTTCCTGAAGGTGGTCAACGACACGGCGGTGGCGGTGAACCAGTGCTTCGCGCCGGACACGCTGGTCTACACGGACCAAGGCGCCCGCCCGATCCGCGACATCCACCCCGGTGACCTGGTGCTTGGCCACAGCGGCCAGTACCGCGAAGTCACCGAACGCATGGTCTACAACCAGACCGAGCCGATGGTGGCGATCGACGTGAAGCACACGGTCGAGCCGCTGCTGGTGACGGATGCGCACCCGTTCTGGGCAATCCAGGGCGTGCCGCTGGGTCAGGCCAATGCGCGCACCGAAGCTTGGCTCGACAAGGGCAAGGTGGCAGCGGCCTGGGTCGAATCCGGTCAACTGGCGCAGGGTGATTACATCGGCTTCGCCATCCCGACCGAGGTGGTCCCGGTGGAAGGGTTCACCGAGGACGATGCGCGTGCCTATGGTCGCCTGCTGGCCGACGAGCACCTGTCTCAGGACAGCATTCAGTGGGAAGTGCTGCGCGACGGGACGACCGGCCGCGTCGTGCAAGACCGTGTGGCGGGGACGCCGTTCGAGCGCAGCGATCTTTATGGCACGACCGACACCAAGCGGATCGCACCCCGGTTCGCGCACCTGCCGCGTGCGCAGACGTTGGCCCTGGTGGATGGTTTGCTGAAGGGCTGTGGCCGTGCCGCCCGTGGCCAGGAACTGACCTTCACCTCCTCGTCCCATGAACTCGTCGAAGGGGTGCGTTACCAGATGCTGCGTCTGGGTGCGCTGGTCTCCGGGCAGAAGAACTCGCTGCGCATCCCGGCGATCCCGGAACTGGCGACCCTGATCGGCTGCGCCCCGGTCACCAAGCGCAACTGGATCGAGCGCGACGGCATCGTGTTCTCGCGTGTCCGGTCGATCCAGCCGATCACGCCCAAGCCGATGGTGGTCGATCTGAAGGTCGATGTGGACGAGTCGTACCAGACCGTCGCAGGACTCGCGCACAACGGTGGCAAGCGCAAGGGCGCCGTCTGCGCCTACCTGGAGTCCTGGCACCTCGACATCGAGGAATTCCTCGAACTGCGCAAGAACACCGGCGACGACCGCCGTCGCACCCACGACATGAACACGGCGAACTGGATTCCCGACCTGTTCATGCGCCGCGTGATGGAGGGCGGTGACTGGACGCTGTTCTCGCCCTCGACCTGCCCGGACCTGCACGACCTGTTCGGCATCGCCTTCGAGCAGGCCTACACCCGCTACGAAGCGATGGCGCAGCGCGGCGAGATCAAGCTGTTCAAGCGCATCCGGGCGGTGGACCTGTGGCGCAAGATGCTCTCGATGCTGTTCGAGACCGGCCACCCGTGGATCACGTTCAAGGACGCCTGCAACGTGCGCTCGCCGCAGCAGCACGTCGGGGTCGTCCACTCGTCGAACCTGTGCTGCATGACGGCCGACCAGCGCGTCGTGACCGATCGCGGCATCGTGACGGTGGGCGAGCTGTTCCGCACCGGCGGCAAGAACAAGGTGGTCGGTCTCGACGGGGTGTATGACGCCTCCGAAATGCTGCTGCCGCGCCCGAACGCCCCGATCGTGCGAATCGAGACGGAAGAAGGCTACAACCACAAGGTCACGCCCGACCACAAGGTCTGGGTCAAGGACCGTGGCTGGGTCGAGGCCCAGCACCTGACGCCCGGCGACAAGCTCCTGATCCAGCAACTCGAAGGGCTGTGGGGCCAGCGCCATGAACCGAAGCTCGGCTACCTGATGGGCCTGATCGCCGGGGATGGCACCTTCGGCGACAGCAGCGTGTTCATCGACGTGTGGGAACAGGACTTCGACCTGCTGGAGCCGACCACCCAAGTCGTTCACGAAGTGCTCGAAGGCAACACGGTGCTGCGCACGACTTCGGTCAACACGCCGGTCTTCCGCATCGACCCCAAAGTGGGCAAGGCGCGGCTGTCATCGGCCCCGCTGCGCCGCCTGCTGGCTGAACACGATTTCACGCCCGAGACCAAGACCACCGTGCCGGAACTCGTCTGGCAGGGCGACCGCGAGACGGTGGCGGCCTACCTGCGCGGCCTGTACCTGGCTGACGGCAATGTGGTCAGCAGTGGTGAAGTGACGACCCTGGCGCTGGCGTCGATCGACCGGAAGTTCATCGAAGACCTGCAGGTGCTGTGGGCGAACTTCGGCGTCAAGTCGTCGATCAACCAGATGCGTGGCCACCAGGAGAACGAATTGCCTGACGGTCAGGGGGGCAAGAAACTGTATTGGAGCCAGCCGCTCTATCGCCTGCTGATCACCTCGATCCAGGGTTGCCGCATCGCCGAGTCGGTGACGCAACTGGCGGCCAGCCGCAAGTCGGCTGCGGCGGCACAGTACCTGCGCAACCTCCAGAAGACTGGCTACCAGCAGAAGCTGCACGCCACGTTCAAGGGTCTGGTGGAACTCCCGAACGAGGACGCCTACTGCCTGTCGGTCAACTCCGAGACGCATGCGTGGACCGTCAACGGGATGATCACCAAGAACACCGAGATCACGCTGAACACCAACGCCAGCGAGATCGCCGTCTGCAACCTCGGCTCCGTCAATCTGGCCCACCACCTGACCGACGGCCCGGACGGCACCCGCGTGCTCGACAGCGCCAAGCTGAAGAAGACGATCTCGACGGCGATGCGCATGCTCGACAACGTCATCGACATCAACTACTACGCCGTCAAGAAGGCCCGCGACTCGAACCTGCGCCACCGCCCGGTCGGCCTCGGCCTGATGGGTTTCCAGGACGCGCTGTACCAACTGCGCGTGCCGTATGCGTCGCAGGAAGCGGTGGAGTTCGCCGACCGCTCGATGGAAGCGATCTGCTACCACGCCTACTGGGCCTCGACCGATCTGGCCGCCGAGCGTGGCCGCTACCAGAGCTACAGCGGCTCGCTGTGGGATCGCGGCATCCTCCCGCTGGACTCGCTCAAGCTGCTGGCCGAGCAGCGTGGCGGCTATGTCGAGGTGGACACCTCCGAGACGCTGGACTGGGCCGCGCTGCGCAGCCGCATTGCGGAAGTCGGCATGCGCAACTCGAACTGCGTGGCCATCGCCCCGACGGCGACGATCTCCAACATCATCGGCGTCGATGCGTCGATCGAGCCGAGCTTCGGCAACCTCTCGGTCAAGTCGAACCTGTCGGGCGAGTTCACCATCGTCAACGAGTACCTCGTGCGCGACCTGAAGAAGCTCGGCCTGTGGGACGACATCATGGTGATGGACCTCAAGCACTTCGACGGCTCGCTGCGCCGCATCGACCGCGTGCCCGAGGAACTCAAGCGCCTGTACGCAACCGCGTTCGAGGTCGAGCCGCGCTGGCTGGTGGAGGCCGGAGCGCGTCGCCAGAAGTGGATCGACCAGGCGCAGTCGCTGAACATCTACATGGCCGGCGCCTCGGGCAAGAAGCTCGACGAGACCTACAAGCTGGCATGGCTGCGCGGCCTGAAGACGACCTACTACCTCCGCACGACCAGCGCCACCAGCGCCGAGAAGTCCACCGTCGGCGCCGGCTCGCACAACGCGGTCAGCTCGGGCGGTGCGCCGTCCTCCTTCGACAAGGCGGCGGCCGCAGCCCAGGCATTGATGGCGGCGGCAGCGGATGCGACGCCGGCCACCGATGTCAAGTTCTGCGCGATCGACGATCCGGGTTGCGAAGCCTGTCAGTGACATGGCTTCGGCCATGACCGTGTGATGAAGCGATCCGAACACCTGTGTTTCAGGGCCTGAAAGCCGAAGAAACGCTTGGTGTTTGGGCGCAACATTCCGATAATTCACCCCCACTAGGAAGTCAGCCATGCTGGTCTGGGAAGACACCCCGCGTTCCGCCACCCCCTTGAACACCGCTGAATCGAACGGCCTGTACGCCGTGTCGGTCGCTGCTTCGACGGCGGCGTCCAGCGACAGCCACCGCCGCGTCAACGCCGCCGACAAGCGCATCATCAACGCCAAGACCGACGTCAACCAGCTCGTTCCCTTCAAGTACAAGTGGGCCTGGGACAAGTACCTCGCCACCTGCGCCAACCACTGGATGCCGCAGGAGGTGAACATGAGCCGCGACATCGGCCTGTGGAAAGACCCGAACGGCCTGACCGAAGACGAGCGCCGCATCGTCAAGCGCAACCTCGGCTTCTTCGTCACCGCCGACTCGCTGGCCGCCAACAACATCGTGCTGGGCACCTACCGCCACATCACCGCGCCCGAGTGCCGCCAGTTCCTGCTGCGCCAGGCGTTCGAGGAGGCGATCCACACCCACGCCTACCAGTACATCGTCGAGTCGCTGGGCCTGGACGAGAGCGAGATCTTCAACGCCTACAACGAGGTGCCGTCGATCCGCGACAAGGACCAGTTCCTGATCCCCTTCATCGAGGCGATCATGGACCCGCACTTCAAGACCGGCACCATGGAGACCGACCAGACGCTGCTCAAGTCGCTGATCGTGTTCGCGTGCCTGATGGAAGGGCTGTTCTTCTACGTCGGCTTCACGCAGATCCTGGCGCTGGGCCGCCAGAACAAGATGACCGGTGCCGCCGAGCAGTACCAGTACATCCTGCGCGACGAGTCGATGCACTGCAACTTCGGCATCGACCTGATCAACGCGCTGAAGCTGGAGAACCCGCACCTGTGGACACCGGAATTCAAGGCCGAGATCGTCGCGTTGTTCCAGAAGGCGGTCGATCTGGAGTACCGCTACGCCGAGGACACCATGCCGCGTGGCGTGCTGGGCATGAACGCGGCGATGTTCAAGGGCTACCTGCGCTACATCGCCAACCGGCGTGCGGTGCAGATCGGTCTCGACGAGCTGTTCCCCGGAGAGGAAAACCCCTTCCCGTGGATGAGCGAGATGATCGACCTGAAGAAGGAACGCAACTTTTTTGAAACCCGCGTGATCGAGTATCAGACGGGTGGGGCGCTGTCCTGGGACTGATGGGTCCACCCGGGGCTGCGCCTTCTCTTGTTCCAATGTGCAAACTCATCCTCTAGGAGAACTGTGATGGCAACAAAGAAGACGGCTGCGGCTCCCGCCAAGCCTGCAAAGAAGGCCGCCAAGGCCGCTGCTCCGGCTGAAGTGGTGGCGGTGGCCGCCCCGGCGCTGGCCCCTGCTGCGGCCCCGGTGAAGAAGGCTGCCGCGCCGAAGAAGGCTCCTGCCAAGAAGACTGCGGTGGTCGAGGCGGCTGCACCGGCTCCTGCTCCTGCTCCTGCTCCCGTGGCCGCACCGGCTGCTGCGGTGAAGAAGGCTGCTGCCAAGAAGCCTGCGCCGAAGAAGGCCGCCCCGGCCGTGGAAGCGCCTGCTCCTGTTGCGGCCCCAGTCGAGGCATCCGCCCCGGTACCGGTCGTCAAGAAGGCTGCGGCCAAGAAGAAGGCTGCTGCTGCGGTGGTCGTCGCCGCGCCTGTGCCCGCACCAGCCCCGGCACCTGCCCCGGTTGAAGCCCCTGCTGCACCCGCCAAGAAGGCGGCCAAGAAGCCTGCCGCGAAGAAGGCTGCTGCTGCACCTGCTCCCGCCCCCGCCCCCGCCCCTGTGGTGGTCCCGGCCCCCGTCGAAGCCCCGGCTCCGGCGCCCGCCGCGAAGCCAGCCAAGAAGGCTGCGGCCAAGAAGCCGGCTGCTGCACCGGCCCCCGCGCCGGCCCCGGCTCCCCAGCCCAAGCCCGCGCTGAAGAAGGCCAGCAAGAAGGCCGTGCCAGCCTCGGCGTCGTCCTCGACCGCCAAGACCACGCTCAGCCCGCAAGCCGCATGGCCGTTCCCGACGGGCGAGAAGCCCTGAACCACCGCGTCGGCGTCCTGCGCCGTTGCGTCGAAAGCCCGGTTTGCGCCGGGCTTTTTTCATTTCATTGGCAGGTGTAGCTGCTCGCCAGCTTCGCCGAGCCGGTGCCGTTCCAGGTGGTCTTCTTCGGGTAGACGCACACGGGATAGCTGACGCTGCCATCGCGGGACGTGATCAGCATGTCCTCGGGCGCCACGCCGCGTTCCACCCAGTCCTGCAGCGCGCTGAACATCTGGTCCTGTGCGCGGGTCGGGGTCTGGTTGGCGTTGCCGGGCAGCATCGGCATCGGGACCGTGTTGTTCTGGCCGCTGACGGTGTGCGCCCGGCCCTGCGAGCTGTGGGCCATGCCGGGCACCATGTACATGCGCAGGAACTTCTGCACCTCGGCATGGCCGCCCATCCGGGCCTGCACGCGGTCGAGGTAGTGGATGGCGGTGGCCGGCGGAATGGCGTCGTCGGCCAGGCCGTTGTACATCACCACCTTGCGCCCGAGGTCGCGCAGCTTGCGCAGGTCCGGGTTGTCGGTGGCGAGGTGGCCGAAGAGTTCCTGCTGTGCCACGCCCCGGTCCACGGCCTCGGCCAGACCGGCGTAGGTGAGCTGTGTCCAGCGGTTGCGCTCGGTCGTCGAGGTGTTGAGGATCGGTGCAGCACGGGTCACGCTGGCGTCAGCGGCGTAGCGCACGTCCTGCAGCGCCACGGCCACGTTGTCGGTGCCAGCCCCGGTGGCCAGGCCGCCGATGCCGGTGCCGCGGGTGAAGGTCCACCAGAGCTGGCCTTCGCCGAGTGCCAGCCCGCTGCGGGCAGCGGCGGACTGGTTGGCGTCGAATCGGCCGTCGCGGGTCGCGCCGTACCAGATCTTGTTGATGGCGTCGGCCTCCGGGCGGCTCAGGCACACGGCCGGGTCGGCGCTGCTGCCGGTCACGCCATCCCCCGCGACCCCGGCACACAGCGCCGCCGCATCACGGGCCGGGTTGTAGCTGCAACTGAAGGGATCGAGCAGGAAACCCAGCTTCGCCTGGTCGCACTGGGCGACGGCGCGGGCCGTGGTTTCGTTGATCTTCTTGGCGAAGGCGGCGGCCCTCGGCTTGTCGGTGGCGTTGTAGCCCAGATCGGTTTTCATGACCACCTGGGCGTACAGCCCGGTGGGTCCGAAGTTCGGAATGCTGATCGCGGGCTGGGCGATCATGTAGCCGTCGTACAGCTCGGGGTGCTCCTGCGCCACCTTCAGGCCCTGGCGCCCGCCCTGCGAGTGGCCGTCGTAATAGGCGAACTGCTGGGTACGGCCGTAGTAGAGCTTGACCAGCGCCTTGGTCTTGACCGCCTGCTCGACCATCGCGCGCCAGGAGAAGTCGCGGAAGCCCTCGCGGTTGATCTGGCCGTTGGAGAGGAAGGTGAACGAGCCGTCCTGCGACCAGGGCTGGCCGGCGTCGGTGGTGCCGACGGCGTAACCCAGGTTGGCGTTGACGAGGGCGGGCACCTTGCTGCCGATCTGGTCGGGGACGCGGTGGCCGCCGCCGACCCAGCCGCCGCCGCCGTAGTTGCGGATGCGGTCGTTCCACTGCGCCGGGGCGGGCAGCCAGACCTCGATGCCGATGCCTTCCGAGTACGAGCGGGCGGTCTTGTCTTTTTCAGCGGTGAAGCCGGGGCCGACCAGCAGCTTGACCAGGCACAGGTCCACGGCGGTGGTGATCGGCGCGGGGGAATCGACGGCGATCAGCTTCTCGCCCTTCTTGACCGCACGCACCGACACCACGGTGGTCTGCGCATCGGGCTTGAACGCGGTCTTCAGGCCGTCGTCGCAGCCAGGGGGCGGCATCACCACGGCCGGCATGTCAGGTTTTGTGGTGCCGCAGGCGGACAGCAGCAGCGCCGTTGCCAGGGTCATGCTGATGCCCAGGAGCGGGCGGAAGGTGGTGTGGGTCATGGCGTGTCTCCTCGTTCTCAGGTGGCTGTTCAGGTTCAGGTGATGCGGTACAGGTCCAGCCGCACGAGATGGGCATCCCGTGCCCCGCAGGCCAGCGCCAGCACCTTGTTCAGATGCTGCCACGCCGAGGCCGAGGTGCCGAAGCGGACCACGGTGCGGAAGTACATCGCGTCGCGCTCCACCGGCTCGCCGCGGGCCAACTGCGCCAGCACCTCGGGTGAGCCGTGCCGCAGCCCCTCGCTGCGCACCTCGATCAGCGCGCCGTCGTCGGTGCGGATCACGTAGTGCGCGGCGATCTCGATCACGCCGTCGCTGCGCAGGATCTGCCAATCGACGCCGCCTTCCGCGATCTCGCCGTTCAGCTCCGGCCCGCTGACGCGGCCACCCCGCAGCGGTACATAGCGCCGCTCGCCGGTCGGCAGTGCGCCCAGGCTGATGACGCTGGCGACTTCGCAGGCGATGCGCGCCATCGGCACGAGCAGCGGCGCAGGGGGAAATGCGTGGTCCATGGATCGGCTCCGGGCGCGGCATCAGGCCATCCCCTATGGACAGCGCCACCGCAGCCGCGATCATCGCCCATATGCACAATCCCTCTTCCCTTCGCCGCCGCGTGCTCGCTGCGGCCTGTGCCACCCTGGTGGCCATGCTGCCACTGTCCGGGCAGGCCCAGACCGCCTTCCCCGACAAGCCGGTGAAACTGACCGTCGGTTTCCCCCCGGGCACCGGGCCGGATGTCGTGGCCCGGCTGCTGGCGCAGAAGCTCGGCGAGCTGCTCAAGCAGCAGGTCGTGGTGGACAACAAGGCCGGCGCCGGGGGCCAGATCGCCGCGCAGTCGGTCGCCAAGAGCGCACCCGATGGCTACAACCTGCTGCTCGGCGAGGTTGGCTCCATCGCCATCGCGCCGCCCGCGTTCAGCAAGCTGCCCTACGACCCGGCGCGTGAGCTGGTCGGGCTGAGCGAGGTGGTGCGGGCGGATTTCCTGCTCGTCGTGCCGACCACGTCGCCGCACAAGACGGTGGCCGATCTGGTCAAGGCCAGCAAGGCGCGGGGAGACAAGACCAACATGGGCACGTTCGGCGCGGGTACGCCGGGGCACTTCGGCGCCGAGCTGTTCGCGGACGCGGCCGGCTTCAAGATCGAGCCGATCCACTACCGCGCCACGGGCGATGCCGTGACGGCGATCGTGGCGGGTGACGTGGCCGGCGCCTTCGTCTCGACCGCGCTTGGTGCGGCGCAGATCAAGGGCGGCAAGATGCGCGCCCTCGCCACCACGGCAGCGCAACGCTCGGCGCTGCTGCCCGAGGTGCCGACCTTCGCGGAGTCCGGGATGCCGTCGATCGACTTCTCGGCGTGGTTCGCGGTGTTCGCACCGGCCGGGACACCCGCAGCGGTGGTGGATCAGCTCAACCGCCAGATCGTCGCCGCCGTGCAGGCGCCGGAGACCCGCACCAAGCTGCAGGAGGCCGGCTTCAGCGTGCTGGGCACCTCCCGCGCCGACACCGAGCGCATGCTCAAGGCCGAGGCCACGCGCTGGGCGGCAGCCGTCAAGGCGACCGGGTTCAAGGGCGACTGACGCAACGGCCGCGCCCGGCGGGCGATACCGGACTCAGAACAGCGCCCGGTACTCCCGCAACACCCGCTCGCTGTCCACCTCCACGCACACCGCCTGGTCGCGCAGGCCGTCCCAGTGCGGCGACGGGTCGGGCCGGCCGGGCAGGCGCTGGATGGTCTGCCCGGTAGCGATGCCGTCGGTGACGACGCGCACCGGGCCGTGGCGCAGCGTGAACAGGCCCGGATCGAGCGCACAGGCCACTGCGCTGGCGTCGTGGCTGTAGATGCCGCCGCCGGTGCGCGGCTCGTAGAAACGTTCGTAAAAGCGCGTGATGTCGCGCAGGTAGCGCCCGTGTACGCCGCCCTCGCGGCCGATCTCGTCGAGGTAGGCGGTGGACATGCGGACCTGGTGCGTCACGTCCAGGCCGACGAAGGTGACGGGCCAGTCCGCCGTGGCCACGATGTCCGCGGCGTGCGGGTCGCCGTGGATGTTGGCTTCGGCGACGGGGGACATGTTGCCGCCGTGGCCGAGCGTCCCGAACGCGCCGCCCATCAGCACCACGCCGCGCACATGGCGGGGCAGGTCCGGGTCGAGCTGCAGCGCGTGGGCGATGTTGGTCAGCGGGCCGACCGGCACCAGCACCAGCTCGCCCGAGTGGCGGCGGGCCATCTCGATGATGAACAGCGCGGCGGCGCGGCCGTCGGGCGTGTCGTGTCCGGACGAGGCCGTGGCCGTGCCGGCATCGCCCAGCCCGTCCTGGCCATGCACGAAGTCCGCAAAGCCCTCGGAAGGCTTGACCAGCGCCCGCGCCGCGCCCCGCGCCACCGGCACATGGTGGATGCCGAAGCGTTCGCGCAGCGCCAGCGCGTTGCGGGTCGTGGTGTCGATCGACGCGTTGCCGAACACGGTGGTGATGCCGACCAGTTCGGCACGCGGGTCGCGGGCGAGCAGGTACAGCGCCATCGCGTCGTCGATGCCGGGGTCGGTGTCGAACAGGATCTTGGTCATGGGTGGTTTCGGGGTGTTCAGGGTGCCGGCACGAAGGCATCGACCTCCGCACGGGTGGGCATGGCGGACTGTGTGCCGAGCCGGGTCACGGCCAGCGCGGCAGCGTGCTGGGCACGGGTCAGGGCGGCGGGAATCGGCAAGCCGCTGGCCAGCCCTGCGGCCAATGCGCCGACGAAGGTGTCACCCGCACCGGTCGTGTCCACCGCCGTGACCTGTGGGGCGGGCAGGGCGAGCGCGCCGTCCGGGCCGACGTGCAGCAGGCCGGCCGAGCCGAGCGTCACCACGACCTGCGACGGGCCGCGCTGGCGCAAGGCGTGCGCGGCGGCCTCGATCTGCGCGGGGGTGTCGGTGGGCAGGCCGGTGAGCATCGCGGCCTCGATCTCGTTGACGACCAGCCAGTCCACGGCGGCCAGCAGCGCGTCGTCCAGCGGCTGCGCGGGCGCGGCGTTCAGCACCGTGCAGACGCCTGCGTCGCGGGCTGATGCCAGTGCGGCCCGCACGGTGTCGAGCGGGCATTCGAGCTGCGCGACGACGACACGGGCGTTCCGCAGCACCTCGGCGCTGTCCGCGACGTGCGCCGGCATGAAGCGGTGGTTGGCGCCGGGGATGACAAGGATGCTGTTCTCTCCGTCCGGCATCAGCAGGATGACGGCGGTGCCGGTGGGCGCTGCGGTGTCCTCGCCGACGCTGGACGTGTCGATGCCGTCCGTGCGCAGCGCCTGCGTCAGCGCGGTGCCATGCGCATCCCGCCCGACCCGGCCGAGCATCGCCACCGCCGCGCCCATCCGCGCCGCCGCCACCGCCTGGTTGGCACCCTTGCCGCCGCTGTCGGTGCTGAAGCCGGTGCCGATCAGCGTCTCGCCCGGCGCGGGCAGGCGCGGCGTCTGCACCCGCAGGTCCATGTTCAGGCTGCCGAGGATGGCAACGGCCGCCGCAGCGACGGGGGAGGGTGCGGGCATGGCGGGGCTTTCCGTGTCAGGCGAAGGGCCAGGGGCCGTAGTGCTGCTCGAACTGCGCACGGATCTCGGCGCGGCTCGGGCGGTGGTTCTGGCAGCCCTGCACGGCGATCTTGATCGAGCCGAGCACGCTACCAAGCTGCGCGCCCTGCAGCAGCGGCTTGCCCTCGGCCAGCGCCAGCAGCAGGCCGGCCCGGTAGGCGTCGCCGCAGCCGGTCGGGTCTTTCACCTCGGTGGCCGGCACCGGGGCGACGGCGTGGACCTCGCCGCGCTGGTAGACGGTCGAGCCTTCACCGCCGCGGGTGACGATCAGCGTCTCGACGCGCTCGGCCAGTGCCGTCAGCGTCAACCCGGTCTTGTCGCAGATCAGCTCGGCCTCGTAGTCGTTGCAGACCAGCACCGGCGCCTGGTCGATCATC
>JAAFKB010000057.1 GCA_013299055.1 Sphaerotilus sp. | reverse complement strand
TCATGTCCACCTCGGCGGTGTTCTTCATGCCGGGGATCAGCGTCGAGACGCCCCGCTCGCTCAGGGCGTAGCGCATCGCCGCTTCGGCCAGCGTCGGGTAGTAGGGCGCGCACAGGGCCTTGAGCTTCTCGACCCGTTCGAAGGTGTGCTGGAAACGCTCGCCGCGATACAGCCAGTGCGGAATCGAGTCAGGCGCCCAGGTGGCGTAGGTGTCAGCGGTCCAGGTGCCCGTCAGCGCACCGGAATCGAGTGGCACGCGGGCGATGTACGCCTGCCCCGTCGCCTCGCCAGCGGGGAAGAGGTCGTGCGCGGGTGTCTGCTCGAACAGGTTGAAGATCACCTGCTGCGAACTCACCAGCCCCAGCCTGGCCAGCGCCACGCCTTCCTCGGCGTGGTAGTCGCGGATCGACACGCCGATCTGGTCGATCTTGCCTTGCTGGCGCAGGTCGTTCAGCGTCTCCAGCCAGTCCAGCTCGGTCGTGCCACGCGGCGCCCAGCAGTGCAACTGGAACAGGTCCAGCCGCTCGACGCCGAGGCGCTTCAGCGATTGGTCCACCTGCTGGCGCAAGTAGGCATCCGGGTAGCGGCCCCGCATCACCGGGTCGGCGTCCGTCTTGTCCGGCCACGGCACCGGCTGCGCCTTGGTCGCCACATAGATCTTCTGTCCGCGCCACGCCTTCAGCGAGCGGCCGATGACCTCCTCGCTGTGGCCGTGGCCGTAGAGTTCGGCGGTATCGACGAAGTTGACGCCGCGCTCATAGGCGTGCAGCAAGGTGCGGATGGATTCGTCGTCGTCCACCGCGCCCCAGTCGCCGCCGATCTGCCAGCCGCCGAAGGCGATCTCGCTGACCTGCCAGCCGGTGCGTCCAAAGGGTCGGTATTGCATGGTTCGGGCGTTTTCTGGTGTCTTCAGGCGTAGAGAGCCGGTTTGTCGATGAGGTCGATCGTCTGGCGGGTGCCGCTGGCGAGGGCCTGCACGCCGGTTTCGGCGATGCGGGTGGCGCAGTAGGCGTCCCAGGCGTTCGAGGCGATCGGCGAGGGCTTGCCGCTGACGATGGAGCGCAGCCACGCGAGGTTCTGCAGCCGGTACGCTTCGGCGAAACGCGGGCGCCAGTCGGGGGCGTAGCGTTCGCTGGCGCGCAGGTCGGCGTGGAGTTCGCTGTGGACCGGTGCCCGCAGGAACACGCTCCCGCGTTCGCCCACCAGCTCGGCGCGCACGTCGTAGCCATACCCGGCGTTGTTGTTGATCTCGACGTTGACCAGCCGGCCGCCACGGGATTCGAGCACCATGAACACGGGTGCGCCCGTCTTGCCGGCATCGACCGCACGCGGCTGGAACACCGAAATGGCCGCCATCTCGTCGTCCAGCATGAAGCGGGCGGCATCGAATTCATGGGGCGCCGAATTCGAGATCGCCATCTGGCCGGTGAAGTTGGCCGGCGCGGTGACGTTGCGGTGGAAGCAATGGAACATGATCGCCCGACCCACCGCGTTCCGCTGCAGGGTCGCTTTCATGTCGGTGTAGGACGGATCGAACCGGCGCATGAACCCGATCTGCACCCGCTGATGGCCGAGGCGGGATTCGAGGTCCATCACCTGCCGGCATTCCTCGGACGAAGGCGACAGCGGCTTCTCGCACAGCACATGCTTGCCGGCCTGC
This sequence comes from Sphaerotilus sp., assembly GCA_013299055.1. Classification (GTDB taxonomy): domain Bacteria; phylum Pseudomonadota; class Gammaproteobacteria; order Burkholderiales; family Burkholderiaceae_C; genus Sphaerotilus. The sequence goes on along the minus strand of JAAFKB010000057.1, from coordinate 22,717 downwards.
AACGCGGCCAGGGTCAGCGGCGCGTGCGTGTCGTCCGGGCTGGCGATGACCACGGCGTCCACGTCCGGGTGGGTGGCGGCCTGCACGGCGTCGGTCAGCACCTGCCGGATGCCGAAGCGTTCGGCGACCTGGCCCGCGCGCTCGGCGGACATGTCGCAGACCGTGTGCAGCTCGACGCCCGGCAGTTCCTCGGCGAACAGGCGGGCGTGGTCCATGCCCATCACGCCGGTTCCGATCAATGCAATGCGTATCGTCATGGTGATTCCGTCTCAGTCTTTGTGGTTGCCGTCGCCGGTGGCGCCGGTGGCGCCGTTGAGCTTGGCGAGCTTCTGCTGGTAACGCTCGGCCATCAGGCGGTCGCCTTCGGCGGTGCCGTCATGGAAGCTGCCGAACCAGTGGTCCCACGGCAGCGAGCCGTTGTCGCAGTAGTTCACCTCGAAGTGCTTGTGGTGCAGGTAGTGCGAGTAACAGGCGCTGTCCACGGCGGCGTGCTCACCCAGCTCACCCAGCTCGATCTTGTCGAAGCCGATGTGCCCGACCAGTGCGCTGAAGGCGACGAAGTTCAGGTGGTGCATCGCCAGGAACGGGGCGGCCGGGATCAGCAGGTAGAGGAAGGCCGGAGCGAACTGCAGTGCGCTTTCCAGCGGGTGGTTGGACATGGCGGTCCACGGCGACACGTTGACCGAGTTGTGGTGGATCTTGTGGCACCAGTCGTACCACGGCTTCCAGTGCATCGCCCGATGCGCGAAGAAGAAGTAAGCCTCGTGGAACACCGCGGTCAGCACCACGATCGCGCCCAGGTAGACCGGGTGTGCCGCTGCGTCGATCCAGTGCGCATGGCCGTTGGCAAAGGCCCAGAAGATCACCACCTCGAAGGCCACGCAGATCGGCACCGAGACGAACATCGAGCGCAGGAAGTTGTCGAGGTTCTGGCTCTTGAACCAGAAGTAGTCCGAGGGCTGGTCGGCCGGGAACTTCCCGTTGTACTTGAAGCGGTTGGCCTGCTTGCGCTGCGTGAACAACCTCCACTCGAACACGCCCATCCACAGGAACAGCGCCACCCACTTGGCCAGGAAAAGCTGCGCGATCCAGCCGAACGCGAAGGTCTTCATGGTCTCGAAATCCGGCACGACCACGAACCACCAGAACACGCTGATGCCGATGATCAGCGCGTTCCAGGGCCACACCAGTCCTTTCACCCAGCCCAGGGTGCTGGTGGTGTGGGGGCTGTTCACGAAGGGCGGCAGGCCGATCGCTTCCTTGGGTCGGAAATCGCCCCGCTTGTTGCGTGTGCCGAAGTCGAGGTCATTCATCACGGGTGCTCTGGGTGATCTGGGTGGTCAGGGGTCAGTGCGCTGGTGCGGTCGCGGGCCGCTGCGACTGGTGCGAGGCAATCTCGGCTTCCAGCTCGGCCATGGCCTCGCCGCCCGCCATCAGGTCGGTGATCTCCTCGCGGGTCTTTTCCCCACGCCGGAAGTCCGCCGCCTTCGCCCCCCGGATCAGCACCGCGAAGTGGTCGCCGACCGTCATCGCGTGCGTCACGTTGTGGGTGATGAAGATCACCGCCAGCCCGCGCCGCTTGGCTTCGAGCACGACGCGCAGGACGTGAGCGGCTTCCTTGACGCCGAGCGCGGCCGTCGGCTCGTCCAGGATCAGCACGCGGGCGCCGAAGTGCAACGCCCGGGCAATCGCCAGCGACTGCCGCTCGCCGCCGGACAGGCCACCGATCAGGCGGTCGCCGTCGTCGATGCGGGTGATGCCGAACTCGCGCACCGCGGCCACGGCGACGGCGTTGGCCTTCTTGCGGTCGAAGACCTTGAACGGGCCGAAGGACTTGTACGGCTCCACCCCGACGAAGAAGGAGCGCCCGATGCTCATCAGCGGGAAGGTGCCGCCGAACTGGTGGACGGTGGCGATGCCGCGATCGGCGGCGTCGCGCGGACGCTCGAACACCACTTCGGCGCCGTCCATGAAGATCTGCCCGCTGGTGGGGGCGTGGACGCCGGACAGGGTCTTGATCAAGGTCGATTTGCCGGCGCCGTTGTCGCCCAGCAGGCACAGCACCTCGCCAGCATGGACCTTCAGCGAAATGTCCTGCAGGACATCCACCGGCCCGAAGGACTTGTAGACGCTCTTCAGCTCGAAGATGGGGGTGGGGTTCATGGTCACTTGCCTTCCTTCTTGGCGCGGTAGCTCAGCGCGGCCTGGCGGAACGTGTTGTTCAGCATCACGGCGGCCAGCAGCATCACGCCGATGATCAGACTGGAGAGGTTGCGGTCGAAGTCGGTGAAGTAGATGCCCTGGTTGACGATGGCGAAGGTGATGGTGCCGAAGAAGATGCCCAGCACCGAGCCGAAGCCCCCCGTCAGCAGCACCCCGCCGATCACCGCCGAGATGATCGAATTGAAGATGAAGGACATGCCCGAGGACACCTGGGCCGAGTTGTAGAGGATGGTCTGGCACATCCCGACGAAGCCCGCGCTCATCGACGACAGCACGAACAGGCCGACGGTGAGCCGGTCGGTGGGGATGCCGGCGTTGCGGGCGCTGACCTTGTCACCCCCCAGCGCGAAGATCCAGTTGCCCCAGGGCGACAGGTGCAGCAGGTAGAAGCACAGCGCGGCAAAGCCGAACCACCACAGGATGGTGACCTGGAACACGTCGCCGAACACGAAGTCTCCGAGCGCCGCCTTGGCCCAGGCGGGGGCCTGCAGCGCCACGGCGGTGTTGCCGGTCAGCAGCAGCGAGCCGAACAGGGTCAGGCCCAGCGTGCCGAACAGCGTGCCCATGGTCACGATCAGCGACGGCACGTTGGTCTTGATGACCAGGTAGCCGTTGAGCAGGCCGACCAGCAGCGACATCAGCATCGTGACCGCCATGCCCACGGCGATGGGCAGCTCGAAGTGGCCCGATACCACGCCGATGGTCATCGAGGCCGCCGGCACCATCGCGCCGATCGAGATGTCCAGCTCGCCGGCGATCATCAGGAAGCCGATGGGAATGGCGATGATGCCCAGGCTGGCCGCCACGTTGAGCCAACTGGCGATGCCGCCCAGCGACAGGAAATTGACACCGCCGAAGGCAGCGAAGAAGACGGTGACGAATACCATCCCCAGGATGGCACCCGCTTCGGGCCGCCGGAAGAGATTGGCGAACATGAGAAATCCTTGTGCAGCAAGGCGAGGCCCCTGGGGCGGATGCGCCAGGGGCCGGGGACAGCCCGAGGTCAGCGAGCGCCCTTCTTGATGCCCACCAGGACGGTCTCGATGTTGGCGGCATCGACGATGTTCGGGCCGGTCAGCACCGGGTCGGTGGCGATGTCGGTGCCGAAGTCGATGTGCGCGGCCAGCATCGAGGTGGCCAGGAAACCCTGCAGGTAGGGCTGCTGGTCGATGGCCATCGTCAGGTCACCGCTCTTGATGCGGTTGGCCACGGCCGGGCTGAGATCAAAGGTGCCGAGCTTGATCTTCCTGCCCGCTTGCTTGGCGGCCGTGGACGCCGCATCGGAGGCCCAGGCGGCCAGGTTGATCACGGCATCGATGCTGCCGTCCTTCATGATCTCGGCCTTGATGGCTTCGGCCGTGGCCGCCTGGTTGCCGTCCAGGTTGGCTGGCACGCGCAGGACCGTGGCCTTGGCGCCGTTCTTGGCAGCCCCTTCGGCCACGCCCTTGCACCGGCTCTCCAAGTTCACGGCGCCGGGCAACTGGATGTGGCAAAGCACATGCTTGGCGCCGTTCTTGGCCATGTAGGCGCCGGCCGCCTGTCCAGCCACGAACTCGTCCGAGCCGAAATAGTTCAGGCCGCTGACCGCGTTCTTGTGGTCGGCGCCCGAGTTGTACATCATGATCTTGATGCCCTTCTTGGCGGCGGCCTGCAGCGCCGGCACCTGGGATTCGGCCACCCACACCGGGATGGCAATCCCCTGCACGCCCTGGCTCACGGCCGTGTTGATGAGTTGCGCCAGATCGGGACCGAAGTTGTCATAGTTCTTCGTCCGCATGTAATTGACTTTGCCGCCGTTGGCCTTGACCACCAGGGTGGCATCATCGACCCCCTTCTTGATCAGGTTGAAAAAACCATCCTGCTCGGACCCGGCGATGACGGCGATGTTGGCCGCCATGGCGGGCGCGGCGGCGAACAGGACAGCGGTGGCTGCCGCGACGGCGATGTTCTTCAGCGTGTTCATGTTGATCTCCTCATGCCTCATCGGGTGAATGCAATCCGATTTCCGGCGGTTTACTGGATACTGAAACAGTGTCATGCGACACACGGCAACGCCCCACCCGAACCATGATTCTTCGAGATCTTCATTCCCGGAGGGCGGATTTGATTACTTGGGTCTCTTTCCAGGATTTCCTGGAGAATAGGTCAGCGCCAAGGCACGGAAACGGTTGTTCATCACCACGGCCGCCAGCAGCATCACCCCGATGATCATGTCAGACCAGTTTCGATCGATGTGGCTGAAATAGATGCCCTGGTTCACGATGGCAAAGGTCAGTGATCCGAAGAATATGCCGACGACCGACCCGAAGCCACCCGTCAGCAGCACCCCGCCCACCACCACCGACACGATGGCGTTGAAGATGTAGTTCATGCCGCCGGACACCTGGGCCGAATTGAACAGGATGGCGCCGCACATGCCGACGAACGTGGCGCCGGTCGAGGACAACACGAACAGCGTGACCGTCAGCCGCTGCGTCGGAATACCGGCATTGCGGGCACTGACCTTGTCGCCGCCCAGCGCAAAAATCCAGTTTCCCCAGGGTGTGTGGTGCAGGACCACCGCCGCGATGGCCGTCACCGCCAACCACCAGACAATGATCACCTGGTAACTGCCGCCCAGCAGTTGACCAAACACCAGCTTGGCCCAGTCCGGCGCCTTCAACGCCACGCTGGCAGTGCCCGTCAGCAAGACCGAGGCGCCCAGCACCACCCCCTGCATAGCCACGAGCGTGCCCAGCGTGATGATGAGCGAGGGCACCGAGGTCCGCACCGTCAACAATCCGTTGACCAGACCCACCAGCACCCCGATGCCCAGCGCACCCGCCATGCCCAGCTCGATGGGCAGCCCGTAATGCCCGGAAATGACGGCAATGCCCATGGAACCTGCGGGAATCATGGCGCCGATCGAAATATCGATTTCACCGGCGATCATCAGGAGACCCACGGGAATCGCCACGATGCCGAGGTTGGCCGCGAAATTGAGCCAACTGGCGGCACCCAGGAGGTTTCTCAGGTCCATGCCCCCGAACAGGACATAAAACAGCACGACCCCCACAAGGCTCAGCACCGCGCCGGCCTCCGGTCGCCTCAACAGGGGCGCCAGTGGCAACGGGTTCAGGATAGGCCGGGCACTCATGGCGCCACCACCTTGCTGGAGGTTTTCCTGGACGAATAAGAAAGCGCCATTTGACGGAAACTGTCGTTGGTCAGCACGGCGGTCAGCAGCAATGCGCCGATGATGATGCTGCCGAGGTTGGGATCAAACCCGGTGAAATAGATGCCCTGGTTGGCCATGGCGAAGGTGATGGTCCCGAACAGGATGCCCACCACCGACCCGAAACCACCCGTCAGCACCACCCCGCCGATGACCACGCACATGATCGAGTTGAAGATGAAGGACTGCCCGCCCACCACCTGGGCCGTCTGGTAGACCATCGCCTGAGACACCCCGACAAACGCGGCAGAAACCCCGCTGAGCATGTACAGCGTGATGGTCAGGCGATCGGTCGGAATGCCGGCATTGCGGGCGCTGACGCGGTCCCCGCCGAGGGCAAAGATCCAGTTCCCGAACGGGGAGACATGCAGCAGGTAAAACGCCACCGCCGTGGCAGCGATCCACCAGAAGATCGTGACCTGGAACATGCCGCCGACGAATTGCCCCAGCAGCGCCTTGGCCGTTGCACTCGGCACGATGGCCGTGCTGGTGGCGCCGGTCAGCAGGACCGACATGCCCAGCGTGAAGCCCATCAGCGCAAACAGGGTTCCGATGGTGACGATCAGGGAGGGAACTTGAATGCGGGTCACAAGAAACCCGTTCAGCAGCCCGACCAGCAAACCCACACCCAGCGCCGCCACGATACCAACCGCTTCAGGCAGGTGGTAATGGCCGGAAATGATGGCCAAGGTCAGCGACGAGGCCGGAATGATGGCGCCGATCGACAGGTCCAGTTCTCCCGCGATCATGAGCAAGCCGATGGGCAAGGCCACGATGCCGATTTCAGCCGCGACATTGAGCCAGCTCGCGACCCCCGCCGGTGCCAGAAAATCCGCTCCCGCCGTGACCGCGAAGAAAACAAACACCGCCAGCAACCCCAGGAGTGACCCGGTTTCAGGGCGCCTCAACAGCCGCCCGACAGCAGGGGGGCGACCGCGATGAACAAAATCCGGCCGAGCGGACTGCTCAGCGGTGTCCGAAGTCATTCAGTGCCTCGTGGAGTTCTTGAGTATCAAGGCCGTGGGAAAACAATGTGTGCCGTGTTTCCCCACTGGATGACGCGCATGACGCTCAGCGCGTGCCCTGCTCCACGCCTGCCATGGTGGCATCCACATTGGACGAATCCACGATGCCCGGCCCCGTGAGGATTTCCCTCGTCGGAACGGTCAGCCCCGAGTTGACGCGACCATTGAGAATGGACACCGCCAGATACCCTTGCAGATAACCCTGCTGGTCAATGGTGAACAACTGCGATCCGGTCTTGATGTTGTTCAGGATCGTCTTGTCCATGTTGACGCCGCCCACCTTGATCTTGCCGGCTTTGCCCGCCTGCATGATGCCGTTGATGGCCGAATTCGCATCGACATTGCCAATCGTGTAGACACCATTGACATTGGGATTCTTGATCAGATAAGCCTTGACCGCCTGCGCGACCGCCGTGGCATTGCCGAACGAGGTGGCCGGCAGCGGCAAGGTATTGCCAGCGCCTCCCGCGGCCTTGACGCCTTCGGTCATGCCCTTGCAGTGCGCTTCGATGTTGGCCGCACCGGGCAGGGTATTGATGCAGACCAGATTCTTCTGGCCACGGGCCGCAAAATACTTGCCCGCTGCCACGCCCGCCTTGTAGTCATCGCTGCCGACGTAGTTCATGGCGCCCAGACGGTCGGCTGCCGCGACACCCCCGGCGTTGTAGATGACCAGCGGAATGCCGGCCGCGACCACCGCCTTGAAGGCCGGGTCCATCGCGTCCGGCACCCAGTTCGGCCCCACGATGGCATCGGCTTTCTGCGCAATCGCCTGCCGGATCAGTTCGGCCGCATCCACACCGAGGTTGTCGTAGTTTTGCGGACCCAGCCAGGTGACCGAGCCGCCTTGCTTGGCGACCAGCAACCCGGCATCTTCTGCCCCGCGCTTCACGATGGACCAGAACGGATCGTCCGGCTTGCCACCGATCACGAAAATCTTTGCGGCCATGGCCGGCATATTGGCCATGAGCATCGCCACGGCGATGGCACCCACCAGCTTGTTTCGTACTTGCATGTCTGTCTCCTAGGAATGTTGTCGCATGGTGCGAAATAACCCATGCCGAATAATTCTCATGGGTCATTGCGTGCAGTCCACTTTAATGAGGTATTGGCCCGCTGTTGAGTCCTTGGCCGAATAAGGCATCAGCAACTGTCAGGGGTGGACGACCGGTTGAGAGGTTCATGTCACGCAGGGCGTTTTTGCTAGGGGAAGTCCCTGACTTGATGGCCAGGTTCCGCCAGAACATGAAATCATCCGGCACAGGAACCGATCATTTCCCCTCAACACCTTGATATCCACATGACAGGCAAGAAGTCTTCGCGGGTCACCATGGAAGACGTGGCCCGCGTCTCCGGCCACAGCGTCTCCACCGTGGACCGCGTGCTCAACGGACGCGCCAACGTGCGCTCGGACACCGCCCAGCACATTCGGGAAGCGGCCGAGGCGCTCGGCTATTTCGCGGCGGGCGTGATCCGCGAGCGGCTGCGCGACACCCGGCCACGGCGCACGCTGGGTTTCCTGCTGCAGCGGCCCGACGCGGCGTTCTACAAGGGGCTGGCGGAGGAACTGGAGCGTGCCACGCGGGGCGCGCCCGACCTCCGGGGCAAGCCGGTGGTGGACTACGTCAAGAGCCAGTCACCCGAGCTGGTGGCCGAGCACATCCGGCAGATGGGGGAGCGCGTGGACGCGCTGGCCGTGGTGGTGGCCGACCACCCGCTGGTGACCGAGGCCATCGACCAGTTGAAGGCCCGGGGCGTGCCGGTGTTCGCGCTGATCTCCGACCTGAGTGCCGCGCAGCGCGCCGGCTACGTGGGCATGGACAACCGCAAGCTCGGGCGCACCGCCGCGTGGTTCCTGACCGAACTGGCCCACACGCCCGGCAAGATCGTCATGTACGTGGGCAGCCCGCGTTTCCAGTGCCAGGAACTGAGCGAGATATCCTTCCGCAGCTACATCCGTGAACACGCCCCGGCGTTCGAGCTGCTGGAGACGATCACGACGCTGGAGAACGAGGACTACGGCGAAGAACGCACGCACAACCTGTTCCACCAGCACCCAGACCTGTGCGGCTTCTACATGGGCGGCAGCGGCATCGAAGGGATGATGCGCGCCTTGCGGACCCACAAACCCACGCGCCGCATCATCGGCCTCGGCAACGAGCTGACCAGCATCACCCGCTCTGCCTTGCTCGGCGGGCAGCTCCACGCGGTGTTCTCGCACCCGCTGCCGCTGCTGTGTTCGGGGCTGGTCGCGCAGATGGCCGATGTGCTGGCCCACCCGGAGGACGACAAGCTGCGGCAGACGCTGGTGCCGCTGGAGATCCATGTGCCGCAAGTCGTGTAAGGCCGTGTTCACACGCTCAGGTAGTTCGGCGGGCAAGACTGAACTGCCCCGGGTTTCGTGGAGGCCAGTTGCTTTGAGTCAGGCAGTGGTGGATCGAGCCACGCCACCCATTCCAGCGCGTTGTCGTAGCTGTCGCCCTTGCTGCCCACCGAGGGCTCGATGCCCGCTTCGGCCAGCCGCTCGCTGTAGCGGATCGACACGTACTGCGATCCCCGGTCAGAGTGGTGGATCAAGCCGCTGTCCCGTCCGGGCTGTCGTGCCTAGAGTGAGGTAGTCTGACTTCCGTGGACACCCACTTGACCCGGTGACACGACGGTAAAGAAGATGAAGAAGAACCAAAGCTACACAGCAGAGTTCAAGGCGGAAGCGGTAAAGCTGGTGCTGGAACAGAAGCTGTCACACCAGGAAGCGGCTCAGAGAGTGGGCGTTCCGAAGGGCTCGCTGAGCAACTGGGTGGCGAGCAGCCAGCGTCGAGGTCAGCAGGCGCTGAAGGTGGAGGTCAACCGGCTGCGCCGGGAACTGGCGCGGGCGGAGATGGAGCGCGAAATCGTAAAAAAAGCGGCCGCGTACTTTGCGAGGGAGTCGCTGCAAGGTACGCGGTCATGAAGGAGCTGCAGGCTTGAGACGACTATCCGGTGGCGGTGCTGTGCTCGGCGCTGGGGGTCTCGCGCAGTGGGTACTACGCCTGTGGTGCGAGCGGCCGGCCGCCAGACCTACGGCACGCGCCGGGTGCTGGTGGAGCTGCGGGCGCAGGGTTTCGAGGCCGGGCGGGACCGGGTGGACCGACTGTGCCGCACGATGGCGCTGCGTTGCCGGCAGAAGCGCTGCTTTCGCGTCACCACGGACTCCGAGCACACGCTACCCGTGGCCGACAACCTCCTGCAGCAGCACTTCGCCGCCAGCGCGCCCGACCAAGTCTGGCTCACCGATATCACCTATATCCGCACCGACGAGGGCTGGCTCTATCTTGCCGCGCTCAAGGACATGTGTACCCGCGAGATCGTCGGCTACGCGATGGACGAGCGCATGACTCAGCAACTCTGCTTGCGCGCGCTCGGCCACGCCCATGCCCGGCGCAGACCCCCGCCCGGGCTGATCCACCACTCCGACCGGGGCAGCCAGTAGTGCGCTCGCGACTACCGTCACGCGCTCGATGCACTGGGCATGCGGGCGTCGATGTCACGTCGCGGCAACTGCTACGACAACGCCCCGATGGAGAGCTTCTGGGGCAGTCTGAAGAACGAACTCTTCCACCACCGGCGCTTCACCACCCGCGCTCAGGCCATGGCCGAGATCACCGAGTGGATCGAGGTCTTCTACAACCGCCAGCGTCGCCACAGCGCCATCGGCTACCTCCCTCCTGCCGTCTTCGCTCGGCAGTTCTATCAACCACGGCGCTCTGTGCACTCACGCGCGCCAATCTTCGCTGGGCATGATCCGCCGCATGAACTCATCGAACAACGGTACCGTGAACGCAGTGTCGCCGTGGCTGGGGCTCCAGATCATGCCCTTGACGATCAGCGAGCTGCGCACGGGGCCCAGCGAACTGACTTCACGCTTGAGACACTCGGCGATCGCCCCGGATCGATGGGGGCCAGGGCCCAGTTCGGACATGGCGCGCAGGTAACGCTTCTCCTGGGGCGTCAGCCGATCGAAGCGCACTCGGAAGAAGCTCTCGTCGAGCGCCGCCACGGCCGTGGTCGTCGCCTGCTCGACGTCATCGGCCTTGATGGGGGACTCGACAGCGGCTTCCCAGCTCCGTTGGCCCCATTCCTGGAGGAAGTAGGGATAGCAGCGTGTGTCGGCCAAGATCCGCTCGACGGCACCGACGGTGATTTCGGCGCCCTCCGCTTCGATCGGCCTGGTGATGGCCCGCACTGCTGCGTCAGCACTGAGCGGGCCAATCTCGGGAAACGTGAACAGGCGCTCGGCGTAGGACTTCGCATTGCCCATGCGCCCGCGCAACTGCGGCAGACCAGCACCCACGAGGAGCACGGGTACCTGGCGCTGGGCGCAGCGGTGCATCGCGGTGATGAGGGCCGCCAACTGGGGTTCGGGCACGTACTGAAGTTCGTCGACGAAGAGCACCAGGGCCGTGCCGGCCGCCTTGGCCGCCGCGCCGGCGCTTTCCAGCAGTTCCTGCAGGTCGTGCTCCAGGTCGCCGTTGTCGGCCAGGCCGGGCTCGCCGTCGTAGTCCAGACCGACCTCGATGTCGCCGTAGGTGACCTTCAGGGCCTTGGCGAAACCCGCCAGGGCGCGCAAGCCCCGCACGGCCAAGTCCTTGGCATGTGCCAGCTTGCTCAGACGCAGCAACGCCACGCGCAACTGCGGCGCCAGCAAGGCCGGCAGCGAGCGATCCTCGGGGGCTTCGATGCGGACGGTGTGCACGCCAGAGGCTTCCGCGTCATCACGCATGCGGTCAAGCAGCACCGTCTTGCCTACGCCGCGCAGGCCGACCATCAGCACGCTGCGCGCGGACTTCCCCGCTCGCGTGCGCGCTACGGCGACGCGAACGGTCTCTCGCAGGTCATCGCGGCCAGCGAGTTCCGGCGGCGGGGATCCGGCACCAGGGGCAAAGGGGTTCTTGACGGCGTCCATGCGCCAAGTGTAGGGAGTTTATAAAAGTTATTCAATAACGATAATATCGATCAACCGCTTCTTGCGCGGCAGTGCCGCCTCTGCGGGGCTCAAAAAGCACCCCCATCAATCCGGCAGGTGGCCGATGAACCCATTTTTCTGACACCCTGAGAAGGAACACCCGCGCCCGCTCAGTAGTTGAACGAGGTATACGAGCCCAGGAACCGGCTGGCCGTCGACGTGGCGCCGTAGGTGCCGAACGAGTCTACCGTCTGGGGTACGAGCTGGCCCGCCCGGCTCAGCGCGTAGGTGGCGATGTGGTAATTGCCGGTGTCGGTGCCGGCGGCGTCCAGGAACCGTGTGGTCACCGCGTAGCGCAGCGTGTCGTCGCTGTTCAAGCTGGCGCGGTAGCTGGTCTTGCGGATGTCGACCACGCTCGCCTTGGTCGAGTCCGCGTAGCAGGTGTAGGTGGTGGTGGTGCCGGACTGCGCCGTCGACGCCGAACCAACGAGGAACTGCGGGTAGTTCGGCACGCCGTCGCTTTCGCAATACGTCTTGCCGTCGGTCAGGGAGGACGTGACGTTGAACCGGGCGTCGAACACCAGGCGGTGTGCGAGGGTGTAGATGGCGGCAAAGTTGTACTGGCCGAACACGTTGGCTGCGCCCGCCATCACGCTCGTGGAGGCGGTGGCCGTGATCCCGCTGGCCGTGGTCACGGGAATGGACTGGGTGTATTTCAGGAACACGTCGAGGTAGAACCCGCCCTGCTGCTTGAGGGTGGAGGTCTCGAAGAACCCCTGCTTGCGCACGTTGGCGAAGGCGGTGGCGACCGGAAATCCCGCCGGGTCGCCCAGCGTCGGCACGGTGCCGCCGGTGTCTGCAGTCCCGCCGTCATCGCCACCCCCGCCGCCGCAGGCGCTCAGGATCAGGCCGCTGGCGACCCAGGTGAAGATCAGGTTCCTTGCCATGGGACTCCGTGTCGGCGTGGTGGCCGTCGTGACTGTTCGCGCGAGTTTCGCACGGGTTTGCGGGAAATCGTGCTGTCGTCCCCGTCCTGCTCGCGTCATCTAGAGCGTGTTGTTGACTCGCGGTTGATGCGGACAGGAGCGCGCCTACATAGGCGTGATGAGCAGGAATCCATACCCCAGCGACATCAGCGACGAAGAGTGGAACTTCGTGGCGCCTTACCTGACGTTGATCGACGAAGAAGCCCCACAGCGGCGCTACCCGCTGCGCGAGATGTTCAACGCCCTGCGCTGGCTGACCAAGGCAGGCGCACCGTGGCGCTGGCTGCCCAATGACTTTCCGCCGTGGACGGCGGTCTACCAGCAGTGGCGGTGGTGATCGATGGGCGCACGCTGCAGAGCACCTGCGAGAGCGGCCCGTGCGCGGGCTACGACGGCCACAAGCGCAAGATGGGCTCGCAGGTCAAGGCGCTGTGCGAGGCGAAGAAGGGGTTCGTGCTGCTGCCCCGGCGCTGGGTGGCGAGGTTCCGCAGGCTGAGCCGGGACTTCGAGCGGCTACCGCAGGTGCTGGCGGGGCTGCATTTCGTGGCGTTTCTCGCCCTGGGGGAGCCGGCTATAAGTCAACAACACGCTCAAGGTGAATTGCAGCCGCCCTTCGGCCATGAAGGTGCCCTGCACGATCAGGAAGTGGTGCATCGCGGTCTTTCCGTGCAAGGGCTACGGGTGCCCGGTCGATGAAGTCTGGCTGGCCGAAGCGCGTATCCTCTCGTTTAAACCCTCTGACCGGCGCACAGCATCCGCATGGCCAACGTCTTTTTCACCGGCAAACGAGAGCAGTTCTTCCGCCCCCTGACCCACGGGGACCGGGAGTGCTGTGCAGCCGTGCTTCGCAGCCTCTACGACCGCATTCATGGGCCGAATGCCGATTACTCCGAGGCGCTGACCCGCGAGTTGGTCGTGGGCATGGTCTTCCAGGCGCTGGCTGAACCCGCCATCCGGGCGGCGGTGTTCGCGCCGGGCACCAAGACCTCGGCCGAGGAAGAGCGCACCTACGCCGGCGAACTCGTGCGCAAGCTGAAAGAGCACGGCTGGCTTGAAGACTACAAGGATCCGATCGACCTGAAACCGACGCTGAAGATGACGCGCGCCGGCAAGGAAGTTGCCGAAGTCTTGTCCCACCTGGACAACTCGCGTGCCCGTACGCGCCAGCGCAACATGCGGTCGGCCAAGAAAGCGCTGGCGGCCTTTCTGGCCAGCCACGACGTCGATGAACTGCTGGATGGCTACGACTTCGCCACCCGTGTGGTGCAAGACCTGCAAGACGACATCGAGTACTTTCGCACCTTGATCCAGAGCCTGACACGCGAGGCGCTGGAGCAGAAGGTCGCGTGGAGCGAGTTCAACGACTTCATCGAGAAGCGTTTCGCCAAGGAGTACGCGGTGCGCCTGGTGGCCGATTCGGCGGAACGACACCGCGGCCACATCGTCGAGCAACTCGACCATATTCGGGCGCTGCCCGCTGAAATGCGCACCGGCGTGGATGCCAGCCTGTTGCAGCGTGCGGCCTGGCTGGAGGCCCAGGTGCAGCTTCGCAGCCCGATGTTGTGGCTGTGTGACCGCGTGGAGAGCATGGTCGAGGCCGCCTGCAGCCTGAAGCTGCCGATGCTGCGCTCGGAGATGAACAACTACGTGCGACGCTTCACCAGCCTGCTCAGGCAAGCGCTGTCGCTGGACTACAGCGCACCGTCGCCGCTGGGGCGCGCCATGAGCCTGCTGAAAGAGCAGCCCGACGCCGACCGCCATGAGTTTCTGGACGCGCTGGCCCAGCGCATGGGAACGGCCGAGATTCGCCTGGCCGGCGCGGCCTTGCGCTGGAGCGTTCGTGAGCGGGAGGTCGAGCGCGGCGCCTTGACGCCATTGGTGGTGGACGAAGCCAGCCGGGTCGAGGCCGCGATGCGCCGCGCTGAAGCCGAAGCCTTCGCGTTCAGCGATCAAGAGGTGCTGGCCGGGCTGCTGCCGTTCTTCAAGGCCGGCCGGCTGTCGCTCGACGAATTGCCGGTGACGACCGCCACCGAGGCCGTCCGCGTGCTGCATGCGGTGGGCGCAGCCCGCTCGTCGGAGGGCAAGCGCTTTCTAAAGGCGAAGAAGAAACCCGAGGTGTTTGGCAACGCCTATTTTTCTGCCGACAACTTTGAACTCCAGGCTGACCTCTCGTCGTTGTCTGGCGGCGACCGCTGAGACGCACGGCCATGCTTCAATCATTGCAACAGGTTCTGGAAGAGCGCCTCCGGACCGAAGGTGCGGGCGGCGTCAAGGCCGATCGGTTCGCCGAACTGGCTGGCCGCCTGCTGTCCTCCGGCATTCTCTGGCGCGAGTTCTCACGTCCTGAAGCAGACCTGTACGACGACGCGGCCCAGTGCGAACAGTTGCTGCGCGAGTACTTTGCTGTCGCCGGCTTTGTGCTGACCCATGATGCCGACGCCACGATCTTTCGGCTGTACCCACCGGGTGAAGGCGGCGACGGCGACGAGGACGGGGTCAAGCGGCTGAAGGCCCGGTTGTCGCGCGACTTCGTGGCCGCGGCCATCGCCCTGCGATTCCTCTACACCGAGGCGCTCACCGGCAAGCGCGAACTCGTCAACGAGGTGCTGGTGATCAGCCTGGAGGAACTGTCGCAGGCGGTCGTGTCCTTGTTGGCGCACACATTGCCATCGTCGAACGCCGATCGGCTCAACTTGCTGCGCGACCTGCGCAAGCATCGCATCGTGCGTTTCAACGACGGCGAGGGCGCCGGCAGCATGGAGATGTTGCTGAGCGTGCTGCGCCCGGTGATGAGCTACGTGAGCGAGGAGGCCCTGGACGATGCCTTGATGATCGCCGGACAAGCTGCCACCGTGCGCCTGGCGCGATCCGCAGTGGCCGCACCGGCGCCGGCCCCAGGGCGCTTGTTGTGAGGATCGCCAAGCTGATCACCTGGCAATGGGGTTCGCTGGAGAGCCGGGAGTGGGGATTCTCCGACGCGGTGCTGCTGACGGGCGAGTCCGGCTCGGGCAAGTCGACGCTGCTGGATTCGATCCAGACGCTGCTGACCGCTGCGCACCAGCACCTGGTGCAGTTCAACATCGGCCAGGACGAATCCACGCAGAGCCGGCGCGGCGGCAAGGAGCCGCGCACGCTGGCAGCCTACGCGCTGGGCCAGCAGGCTGACGGCGTGTTCCTGCGCAAGCGCTCGACCAGCTACGTGGCGCTGGTCTTCGAGCCATCAGAAAGTGCCGGTGAGAAAGAGCCAGCCTTCACCGCGCTGGTGGGCGTCGAGGCCCACGAGGATGCGGCCAAGGCCGCCTTGTCCAAGAACCTGTTCTTCATCGTGCGGCGGGCGCTGGGCCTGTCTCAGTTGCTGCACCCCACGGCGGCGGGCATGCAGCCGGCGCCGGTGCCGCTGAAGGACCTGTACCTGCACCTGCAGCACCAGATGCGCGTGGGGCCGGAGGTGGTGCAGCGCTTCGAGGACAAGACCAGCTACCTGACCCACCTGTACGGCGCCATGATGGGCAAGACCGCGGTGTCGGAGGCCGAGGCTTTCCGGGCCGCCAGGTCCATCGTCAAGGCGATGGCCTACAAGGAACTGGGCAACGTCAACGACCTGGTGCGCGACGAGATCCTCGATGCGAACGACTTCAGTCGCGACCTCGACAAGATGCGCGAGCTGATGCGCTCGATGGCTGGATTGAAGGCCGAAGCCGAGCGGCTGCAACTCAACATCGAGCGGCTCGAAGCCGTGGCCGCAGCGGCCGGGCGGGTGCTGGACGACTCGCGCCGCTTCGTCGTGACGACCCTCGCCCACGGCATGCGCGCCGTCGATGATGCCGAGGGCGAGCTGGAATCGGTTCGGCGCCAGATGGCATTCCAGGTCAAGCGCAATCAGTTGCTCGAAGAACGTCTGCAGAACCTGCGCGGCCAGCAGGCTCAGTTGAACGACCAGCTCGACACGGTGAAGGCCCAGCTCGCGGCCAACGACGTCGCGCAGCGCAAGACCGCGTTGGAGAGCGAGGTCCGCTCCCTGCAGGAGCAGTTCCGCCGCCACTGGGCAGCGATCCGCCATGCCGCCACCGGCATGACGCGCCTGGCGGACTCCCTGAAGCAGTTGCTCCGCCTGGACCTCGTGGCGGCACCGGCTTTGGCCGCGGCCGTCGATGCGCTTCGGCCGACGGCACAGGCGGTATTGCGACCCTGGCCGGCCCTGGCCGCCGCGCTGTGCCAGGAGGCCAAGCTCGACGCCGACTTTCCGGCCTTCGATCTGGAAAGCTTCGATGCCGATCTGGTGCGCCTGGAGTACGGCATCCGTGGGCATGACGAGTCGCTGTCGGGCGGTGTGGTGACCGCACTGGCACAAGCCCATCAGCAGCGGGCTCTGCTGGCCGATGAACGCACGCAGCGTGATGCGGAACTGCGCAACCTGCAGGCCGGTCGGTCGCCCGCACCGGAGACCGCACGCTTGGCGCTGGACCTGCTGGAGCGCGAGTTGCCGCAGGCCCGGCCGAACATCCTGGCGCAGCTGGTGGAACCCAAACCCGGCACGACGTGGCAGAACGCCATCGAGGGCTACATGGGCGGCGACCGCTTTGCGCTGATCGTCGAGGCGGGGTTCGAGGCGGCCTGCACCCGGCTGGTGAAACGTCGGTTCGCACAGCGTTCGCCCAAGGTGGTACAGGGCACCAAGGCGATGGAGGACACGCGCGGCCGCACGCCCGACGCCAAGGCCGTGATGCACGAACTGGAGTGCAGGCACCCGGTCGCCAAGGCCTTCCTGCTGGCCCAGTACGGCAAGGTTCGCAAGGTGGACAGCGAGGACGAGCTGGCGCGCACCGCGCAGGGCTTGATGGAGGAGGGCATCGGCAGCCGCGGCTACGGCATGTTCTCGTGCCGCGCGCCGGACCAGGAGCTGGCCTTTGGCGAAGCGACCCGCCAGCGCCGCATGTCGTGGTGCGAACAGGAGGTGCGGCGGTTGGACCAGGCGATCGCCAGTGTCGATGGCTTGCAGCAGTCCCTGGGCGCGGTGTCGCGCATGTTCTCCGGCGCGGCGTTCACCGCGTTGGCGCCACTGATGGCAGCGGTGTTGTCCAGCCAGCTTCAGTACGGCAATGCAGCGCAGTCCTTGGCGGCGCTGGATCTGTCGTCGATCAAGGCGCTGGAGACTGAACGGCAGGCGCTCGGACTGCACATCCAGGCCGCCAAGGATGCCTACGACGCAGAACTGCTGCAGGTGGGCGAGAACAACAAGACGCTGAAGGATTTCGGCGGTCGGGAGAAAGGCCTGCAGGACCGGCTGCCGGCCCTGCGCACGGAACGGACCCACGCGGCGGTATGGGCGCCGCGTTTCGTGCAGGGTGCACCGGAACTGGCGACCGAAGCGCAGTTGATCGACGAAGCCAAGGTACTCGCCGACAGCGCCGAGGTCAGCCTGGATGCGCTGCGGCACCGCATCGGTGTCATGAACGCCGGTCTGCCGGCGGCACTGCGCGAAGTGGGCTCCAGCGTGCATGGCTACTTGATGGGCGTGCGCAACGACCAGGAACGTTTTGTCTATCTGGATCCCCCCAAGTCCTTCGACCGCATCGAGGCGATGCTGCCGCCGGTGCTGGGGCTGCGCAAGACGGTGGTCGAGCAGATGCGCCGCCAGCGCTCGATCGGGTTGGCCGACAACCTGGCCCGGTTGCAGGAGGCGGAGACCAGTTTCAACGCGGTTTTCACGACCAGCTTCTGCTTCAAGGTGCGCAACGAGGTACGCCAGGGCGCTTCCACCTTGCAGAAACTCAACCGGCATCTGAAAGACATTCAGTTCGGCACCGACAACTACCAGCTCGATTGGGCCTGGGTGCCTCGCCTGCAGAAGGTGTTCGAGTTCTTCGAAGCGATGGAAGGTCTGGTCGATACCTTCGAGAAGGACCACGGTTCGATTTTCGACTCGGTTCGCCTGAGCGACGCGCACCGGGAGACGGCGGGCGATATTCGACGCCTGTTGCTGGCCAACGATCAGGGCGCTTCTGAACGGGCCTTGAAGGAGCTGGCCGATTACCGCAATTACCGTCGCTACGACATCATTCGCCACAGCCCGGTGGGGCAGACCAAGCTCTCGACCTGGGGCACGGGTTCGGGCGGCGAACTGGAGACGCCGTTCTACGTCATCCGGTCGGCCGTGCTGGCCCATGCGCTCGGCCACTTCGGTCGTGACCGGCGTGGTGCACCGGCGCTGCGGCTGATGCTGTCCGACGAGGCGTTTTCGAAGATGGACGAATCGCGCTCGCGCAGCGTGCTGCAGTTCCTCTCGAAGTCGCTGGGCTTGCAACTGGTGGTGGCGATGCCGACGTCCAAGTCGGGCGCCGTCAAGCCGGAGTTCGACAAGGAGTTCACCTTCTCCAAGGTGCTGGCCTCGCGTGACGGCACCGAGCTGTTCATCAGCGAGGTGCAGGAGAAGACCTTCCAGCGCGAACCGATGGCCAGGCTGTGGTCGGTGCACGCTGAGCGCGCGCGGGCGTCTGGTCGCCTGGCGCATGAGCTTCTCAAGCAGGGGCGGTCAGCCGAATGGCCTGCAACCGATGCCGCCGGCACCGCGACCGATGACCATGGATGAGTCGTCACCGGCGTCTCGTCCGCCTCGTTCGCCTCATCCGTTCACGCTCAAGCTGGCCACGCACCTTCTCACCAAGGCCGATGGTGCCGAGCCCGGGCGCCCGGTGCGGCTGAAACTCGATCGGCGCGCGGCGCCCGAACTCTACGACCATGTCGATGCCGAGGCGCTTCGTCGTCTGGAACTCTTGATTGAAGAACTCTGCACAACGGGCTGGGTGCGCTTGATCCTGGCGAAGGCAAAGGACTTCGCTGGCTGGGTTGACCGAAACCCTCAGCTTGAACTGCTGGACTTCGATGCCTTGGCCGGCTGGGCCGGCTTCCAGCGCCGGGCGGAGCGATGGAACCAACAACTGATCGCACACCTGCGTGACCACTGGGATCTGGCATCGGGTTCAGTGAAGCAGGAACTGCTCGACTACCTGGGCCGAAGCCCTGTTCTGGCACTCGCGGAAGTCTCCGTTCAAGACGCCCAGCAGTGTCTGAGTTCCCTGCAGGCGATCTGTGCCTCAGGGGTGGCCATGCCTTTGCGCGAAGCCTCTGCCAGGGTCTTTCACGGGCGCTCCAAGGTACTGGACAGTCGCGGTGAACTGTTGCGGTTGCTGGGGGCCTCCCCCGAGCAGTTCTGGGATGCGCCAATCCAGTTGCTGGTGGACATCCCGCCGGCTTTTGATGAAGCCCTGTTCGTTGAAAACCTTGTGACCTTCGAAGCCATGGCGGATCGGCGCCAGACCGGCTGGGCGCGCAGCGTGCTGGTCTACGCCGCCGGTTTCAAAGGCAGCGCGAAGCGCTTGCGCTCGCGCCAAGGATGCCGCCTCTATGTTCGCGCTGGCCAGGGCGAAACGCTGGCACTCGATCCCTCAGTCGGCCGTGGGCTGGACGAGGTCGGCGCGTGGTTGTCTGGCCGATCCACCTTGCCGGTGCGCTTCTTTGGCGATCTCGACTACGCCGGCATGCAGATCCTGGCGAGCCTGCGTGAGGTGTTTCCTCATGCCGAGGCATGGCGGCCGGGGTATGGCGCCTTGGTCGCGAGCTTGTCCGCTGGCGGCGGGCATCTGCCAGCGATGGCGTCGAAAGAGCGTCACGTCGATCCGGGAACAACAGGTTGCGAGTACGCAGATGCTGAACTGCTCCGGTTGATGCGACAGCATGGCCGGTTCGTTGACCAAGAGGTTTTTGGCTCCGGTGATATCCTCTTCGCCCTGCAGGACGGGGGTTCCGACTGACACGAACCAGACCGAGCGCACCCAACTGGTCCTCCTGTCCCTCGCGGTAGTGCTGCCGCCGGCCGGAACCCGGCCAAGCTTGAGCGAGCCGGCCAGACGCAGCATGTCGTCACAGTGCGGGGCGATGCGCTGCAGCCGCAAGCGGTGGGCCGAGATCGGGTTGAGCAGGCCGCAGTCCGCCTGGAGATCGATGCGCCACAAGCGCGTGCCACCGACATCGGCCAGGCGCGCGCTGAAGCGACAACCCAGCAGGCGGAACAGGCCGAAGACCACGTCGCTGTAGGCGCCGGTGTCGGTCATGATCTGCGTGGGCTGCACATCGCCCCGCGCCAGCGCATTCAGTCCGGTGTTGCAGGCTTCGGCCATCAGGACCGCGCACAGGCTGATGTGCAGATCGGTGGCCCGTGCGGTGCGCTCTGACAGGTGCGTGAAGGCCTCCGTGAATCCGGTGCGTGCAGCAACCTCCAGGATCAGCTCCGGCAGGTCCACGCGCGGCAGCAGCCGGGTGACCTTCGCGCGCAACGCCACGAACACGTCCCGCCGCTTGAGCGCCGTGTGCAGCCGCTCCAGCGTGCAGAAGGTGTAGGCCCGCAGATCGACGGCCTCTTCGTCGCGCAGGACGTGCGGGTGCCAGGCCTTGCTGACCACCTCGCGCGGCGCGGCGCCGAGGGGTTTCTTGCGGGTCATGTTGAGCCGCAACCAGTCGAGCGCGGCCACCACCGGCGCGCCGGCCGCATTGGCGCCGAAGCGAATCTGCTCGACCAGCATCGGCAGGAAGCGCCACACCGTCTTGTACTTGTCCGCCAGCTCGACCGGGTAGACGTGGCCATGCGGACGGATCGTGGTGACCACCCCCGCCAGGGCCTGGGCCAGCGCCTCCCGGGAGATCTTGCCGAACGCCACCGCCCTGACCTGGCTGTCCGGCACCTCGGGGTCCACCACCGTCTGGCACACCTGGGCCAGTACCCAGGTCGACAGATCCTGCTCCTTCAGCGTGCGCAGCCGGTGGGTCTTTTCCGCCTTGGCGGCGCCGGTGAACAGCTCCTGCAGCAGCGCATCGAGCACGTCCAGCGCATCGTCCTGGGCCTGTTGTGTCAGGCTGATGTGGCGCGTGAGGCTGCGCCACAGCCGCAGCTCCACCCGGCTGCGTAGCCGTGCCACATGCCGCTCCAGGATGCTGCTGCCCGGCAGCAGCACCTTGTGCGTCATCAGCCAGGTCGTGGCCCGCTCGAACAGCACGCTGGGCCAGTCGGTGCCGGTCCAGCACAGTGCGTACAGCCACCGCGTCAGGCGCCATCCCACCAGGGGTTCGGTGATCTCGACATATCCGTACTGCGCGCAGATTTCTTGTACGTGGTCCCAGCGCTGCTCCCCACCCTGGTAGGTGCGAAGACCATCGATCGCCGTGATGTGGAGTTGTCGGGCCAAGGTCTGAACCACCGGGGTCGGCACCTCCAGCAGATCGGTCAGGAACGTTCCCAGGTAGCGCACGGTGCCCAGTTGCACCGCGAAGCCCAGCCGGTTGTGGTCACCGCGTTTGCGTGCGATCCGCGCCAGATCGACATCATCCAGGTGGAAATAGCGGTCCAGGTCGTCCGGCGATGGTGCCCCGGTGTAGCGGCCGTGGTGCTCGCGCTGCGCCTGGGCGAGGAAGCCGACGGGCATCGGCTCAACCCTGCGTCGCCTGGTGCAAGGCCCAGATGCGCTTGACCTGGCTGGGGCTGCAGCCGCACAGCTCGGCGGTGCGCCGGATGGTCAGTCCGGTACGACGCAACGCGATGATGCGTTCGTGGAGGGCGGTGTCGGCCGGGCGGCCGGCGTACTTGTGCTCGGCCTTGGCCAGTGCCACCCCTTGGCGCTGCCGCTCGCGCCGGGTCTCGTAGTCGTCGCGGGCCATCTGCAGGGCCAGCTTGAGCAGCAACGCCTGCATCGCTTCCAGCACGATGCGGGTGACGCCGTCCGTGCCGGGCGTGATGTCACTGAGCTCCACCACACCCGGCACGGCCAGCCGCGCGCCCTTGGCGCGAATCGAGGCCACCAGTTGCTCGGCCTCGGCCAGCGGCAGTCGGCTGAGCCGGTCGATCTTCTCGGCGATGACCACCTCGCCGGGCTGCAGGTCGGCAATCATGCGCAGCAGCTCGGGTCGGTCGGCGCGCACGCCCGAGGCCTTCTCGCGGTAGATGCCGGCGATGTAGTAGCCGGCTTGTCGCGCCTCGTGTTCGATGCCGCTCTGGCGGGTGAGGTCTTGCTCGGCGGTGCTGACTCGCAGGTAGAGGCGGGCAACTTGCATCAGGGATGGCCAGGATGGGTCTACTTCACTTGACCACCTCGAGCGACCCTGGCCAAGAACTCCGGCGCCATCTTAAATTGACCAGTGAATATTTGGCTATTTATTAACCAGGCAATTAAAGACGGCACTCATGCCGCATAGCGAATTGGCGCCGACTTGAAGTAACGCACGATCCGCCCGGGCACCGCAGAAATCTTGACCATGAAATCTTCCGCCAGCTTCTTCA
>JAAFKB010000056.1 GCA_013299055.1 Sphaerotilus sp. | reverse complement strand
CATCGAAAGCCGCGCCCTCGCCCAACGGCTGGACGTGCAGGCCGCGAAGACCGCCACCGAGCAGACCGCCCGCGCCCTCGGCCTGACGCGGGCGACGCGCTTCGTGAACGTGCTGGAACTCGGCGCGATCCGCAGCAATACCAACACGGGCGAGCGCAGCCATGCTTGGGAAATCGGCCTGGAGCTGCCGCTGTTCGACTGGGGCGACGCCCGCGTGGCGCGCGCCGAAGCGACCTACACCGCCAGCCTGCACCGCACGGCCGAGATCGCCATCGACGCCCGCTCCGAGGTGCGCGAGGCGTACCGGCACTGGCGCCACGCCTGGGACATCGCCCGCCATGTGCAGACCGCCATCGTGCCGCTGCGCCAGCGCATCCGCGACGAAAACGTGCTGCGCTACAACGGCATGCTGATCGGCGTGTTCGAGCTGCTCGCCGACGCCCGCGCCCAGATCGCCAGCGTCAACAGCGCCATCGATGCGCGGCGCGAGTTCTGGCTCGCCGACGCCGATCTGCAGATGGCGATGCTCGGCCGGCCGACGCTGTCCGCCGGCGCTGCACCCGCTTCGTCCACCGCTGCCGACGCTGGCGGCGGTCATTGACACAGGATTCCCCATGCTTTCCCGACGCACTTTCTTCCAGGCGGGCGCCGCCGTGGCCGCCGCTTCCGTGAGCCGCGTGGCGATGGCCGCGCTGCCCGAACCCGTGATCCAGTCCAGCGCGCAGACCGCCCCGCCGCTGATACCCCCTGACGGCCGCCCCTACCGCCCGGTCGTGACGCTGCACGGCTGGACGCTGCCCTGGCGCCTGAACAACGGCGTCAAGGAGTTCCACCTCGTCGCCGAACCCGTCGTGCGCGAGATGACACCCGGCTTCAACGCCCACCTGTGGGGCTACAACGGCCAGTCGCCGGGACCGACGATCGAGGTGGTCGAGGGCGACCGCGTGCGCATCTTCGTCACCAACAAGCTGCCCGAGCACCACGCCGTCCACTGGCACGCCCAGCGCCTGCCCAACGGCATGGACGGCGTCTCGGGCCTGACGCAACCATCGATCCCGCCGGGCAAGACCTTCGTCTACGAGTTCGAGGCGCGCCGCCCCGGCACCTTCATGTACCACCCGCACGCCGACGAGATGACGCAGATGGCGATGGGGATGATGGGGATGTGGATCACGCACCCGAAGCTCGACGGCAAAGGCCGGCACCCGCTGATCGAGAACGCCGACCGCGACTTCTGCTTCCTGCTCAACGCCTTCGACATCGAGCCGGGCAGCGCCACGCCCAAGATCATGACCATGCTCGACTTCAACCTCTGGGCCTGGAACAGCCGCCTCTTCCCCGGGCTGGATTCGCTCAACGTGCGGCTGAACGACCGGGTGCGCATCCGGGTGGGCAACCTGACGATGACGAACCACCCGATCCACCTGCACGGCCATGAGTTCGAGGTCACCGGCACGGACGGCGGCCCGGTGCCAAAGTCGGCGCGCTGGCCGGAGGTGACGACCGACATCGCGGTCGGGCAGATGCGCCAGATCGAGTTCATCGCCAATGAAGAAGGCGACTGGGCCTTCCACTGCCACAAGAGCCACCACACGATGAACGCGATGGGCCACAACGTGCCGACGATGATCGGCGTCGATCACAGCGGGCTGGCGAAGAAGATCACCAAGCTCATCCCCGACTACATGGTCATGGGCGAGCGCGGCATGGCTGACATGGGCGAGATGGAGATGCCGCTGCCCGACAACACGGCGCCGATGATGACCGGCGAAGGGCCGTTCGGCGGGGTCGAGATGGGCGGGATGTTCAGTGTCGTGAAGGTGCGGCGCGACCAGAAGCCGGGCGACTACAGCAACCCCGGCTGGTTCAAGCACCCCAAGGGCACCGTCGCCTACGAATGGACGGGCGAGCCGCTGCCCGAGCCGGTCAAGGCCGCGCCCGCCGAACCTGCGCCGACGGACACCACCGTGCGCGCCCGCAAGCCCGTCGATCACAAGCACCACTGAATTCCATGACCATGACCCTGCACAACACCCCTTCTCGCCGTCACTTCGTCGCTGCCTGCTGCGCCCTGTGCTGCGGCAGCCTTGCGCTCAGCCCCGAAGCAGAGGCCCACGGCGAGAAAGCCCACGCCGCCGCCGGCCCCGTCAAGAAGGAACAGAAAGCCTGGGGCATCGCCGGCGACCCGCGCGCCGTGCGCCGAACCATCACGGTGCGCATGGGCGACGACATGCGCTTCCGGCCCGACCGCATCGAGGTGCGCGAGGGCGAGACGGTGCGGCTGGTGATGCACAACGAGGGCAAGCTGATGCACGAGTTCGTCATCGGCACCCCGCCTGACTTGGCTGAACACGCAGCGCTGATGGTCAAGTTCCCCGACATGGAGCACGACGAGCCTTACATGGCCCATGTACCGCCGGGGAAGTCCGGCGCGATCGTGTGGCACTTCAACCGCCCCGGGGATTTCCAGTTCGCGTGCCTGATCGCCGGACATTTCCAGTCCGGCATGGTCGGCGCGCTGCGCGTGATCCCGCGTGTCACCCCGAAAGCCCGCTGAATCGTTACTGCACTGCAAGGAGAAATTGCCATGACCCGTACCCGCTGGACCGCCGCTCTCGCCCTCACCGCCGCTGCCCTGTTCGCCGCGCTGCCTGCGCACGCCCAGAGCAGCGATGCCGAGGTGATGAAGATCGACAAGCCGCAACAGAAGATCACGCTCAAGCACGGCGAGATCAAGAACCTCGACATGCCCCCGATGACGATGGTGTTCCGGGTGCAGGACGCCGGGATGCTCGACGCCGTGAAGGTGGGGGACAAGGTGAAGTTCGATGCGGACAAGGTGGGGGGGCAGTACACCGTCACCAAGCTGGCCCCCTCGAAGTAAGTGTTCCGAGGGGCTGCGGGCGCCCTCAGCCCAGATACCGCCCCTCCAGATGCGCCCGGAAATGCGCCGGATTCAGTGCCTCGCCGCTGGCCCGGCGCGTCAGCTCCGGCGTCTCCCAGCGGGCGCCCTGCCGCCAGATGTGGTCCTTGAGCCAGTCGAACATCGGGTTCAGATCGCCCGCCGCGATGCGCTCGTCGAGGTCGGGCATCTGCCGGCGCATCGTCGCGAACCACTGCGCGGCGTACATCGCCCCCAGCGTGTAGCAGGGGAAATAGCCGAACGAGCCTGATGGCCAATGCACGTCCTGCATCGGGCCGTTGCGGTAATCGCCCCGCGTGTCGCGTCCGAGGTAAGCGGCCATCTTCTCGTCCCACAGCGCGGGAATGTCGGCCACGTCGATCGCGCCCTCGATCAGCGCCCGCTCGATCTCGAAGCGCAGGATCACATGCGCCGGGTAGGTCACCTCGTCCGCCTCGACGCGGATCAGCCCTGGCTCGACCCGCGTCGCCAGCCGGGTCAGGTTCTCGACGGTGAACGCGGGCTGCGCACCGAAGTGCTCGACCATCAGCGGCACCAGCTGCGCGACAAAACCAGGGTGCGCGCCGAGCTGCATCTCGAACGACAGGCTCTGGCTCTCGTGCAGGCCATACGAACGCGCCCGGGCCAGCGGCTGCCCGAGCCACTCACGTGGCAGGTTCTGCTCGTAGCAGGCGTGGCCGGTCTCATGCACCGTGCCCATCAGGCTCGACATCAGGTTGTCCACGGCGTAGCGCGTCGTCAGCCGCACGTCCTCGGGCACGCCGCCGGAAAACGGGTGCGTGCTCTCGTCGAGCCGGCCGCCGTCGAAGTCGAAGCCCAGCCGCTGCATCATCGCCAGACTCAGCGCCTTCTGCTGCGACAGCGGGAAGGGGCCGACCGGCTGGAGCACGGGGGGCTCGGCCTGCTGGCGGGCCTGCACGGTGCGGATCAGGTCGGGCAGCCAGGTCTTCAGATCACCGAAGACACGCTCCACGTCGGCACTGGTCATGCCCGGCTCGAAGCGGTCCATCAGCGCGTCGTAGGGCATCAGGCCGGTGGCGTCGGCCAGGTGCATCGCCTCCTCGCGGGCGATCTGGACGACGGGGCGGAAGTTCTCGACGAAGCTGGCCCAGTCGTTGGCGGGCCGCTGCTGGCGCCAGGCGTGTTCGCAGCGGGCGGTGGCCAGCGTGCGGCGCTCGACCAGCGCGGCGGGCAGCGCGTTGGCCCCCCGCCAGTCGCGGCGCATCTCACGCAGGTTGGCGCGCTGGTCGGGGGTAAGCGGCTCGTTCTCGGCGCGGTCCAGCAGGGCTTTCAGCGCAGGATCAGTGCGCTGGGCATGCATCAGCGTGTCGAGTTCGGCCATCGCGGCGGCGCGCGCCTCGTTGCCGTTGGGAGGCATGTTGGCGGCCTGGTCCCAGCCGACGATCGAGGCGAGGTGCTCGAAGCGGTAGAGACGCTGGAAGCGGGATTCGAGGGCGAGGTAGGCGGGGATCGGCATCCAGGCGGTGGTGCTCATCGAAGCATGTCCTTGGAAAAAAGGCGGAAGGTGAGAAGTGATGCGACATTTATCACATCCAGTGACCGTCAGCGGTACCAGATCGGGAATCTCTTGATTAGTCTGCTGACCCAGTCCGAATGCCTTGGTCGAAAACAGCAAAAACGCCCGGCCCCGGCCCCGTTGCGCAGCGACGCCCCTCAACGCTGAAACCCCCCTTTGCATGGCAACGTTATTGGCATGGCTCGGCAACTCCGATTTGAATGCCTCCGAATCCCATGATGACCCCACCAAAAGAGGCCCCATCCTCAGCGCCGTCATGGCCGAGCACTTCGATGCCCTGCACCTGCTCGCAGACCACCCGCTGCCCAGAACCGAGGCTTACATCCAATGGCTGGCGCAGCGGTCGGGACTGGTGGCCACACACCACCCCGTCAAGCTGACCTCGCCCACCCACCACGAAGAGATCTATCGTGCGGCCACCCGTGTCCTCGATGATCTTCGTCGCAACCAGCCTGCACTCGATTGGGTCTTCCACCTCAGCCCTGGCACGCCCGCGATGGCATCCATCTGGCTGCTGCTCGCCAAAACCCGCTACCCGGCCCGCCTGATCGAATCCTCCCGCGAACAGGGTGTGAAAGAGGTCCGCGTTCCGTTCGAGCTGTCAGCGGAATTCATTCCGGACCGCACCCGCGATACCGACGCCACTCTGATGCGTCTCATGCAGGGTCTTCCACCCGAAACCCCAGCGTTCACGGCCATTGTGCACCGCTGCGACCTCATGAAGCGCACCGTGGCCATGGCGCATCGCCTAGCGCAGCACCATGTTCCCGTGCTGATCCAGGGCGAGTCTGGAACCGGCAAGGAACTCTTTGCACGGGCCATTCATGGGGCAAGTCCGAGAAGCCAGAAAACCTTCCTGACCGTCAATTGCGGTGCCATTCCTCCCGAACTGATTGACGCTGAATTGTTTGGCCATGAAAAGGGCGCCTTCACCGGGGCGGGCGTCGCCAAGGCCGGTTATTTCGAATCGGCCGACGAAGGCACCTTGTTTCTCGACGAGATTGGTGAACTGCCGCTACCCCTGCAGGTCCGTCTGCTGCGCGTGCTCCAAGAGCGAGAGGTGACCCGCATCGGCGCCACCAAGCCCAGGAAAATCAATGTCCGCATCATTGCCGCCACCAATCGCGACCTCCCCACAGAAATACAGGCAGGCCGATTCCGCGAGGATCTGTTCCATCGTCTGGCCGTGGGGGTGCTCCAGCTTCCGCCACTGAGGCAGCGGGAGGGTGACCTCGGCCTGCTCATCGACGCCATGCTGAACGCCATCAATGCCGAGGCAGGCGCCTTGCCGGACTATCAACATAAAATTATTGATGTTGGCGCAAGAAATCTTATGCTCAACCATCCGTGGCCTGGCAATGCGCGCGAACTGCACAACGCCCTGCTGCGCGCCAGCATCTGGGCCAGCGGCGACACGATCACCACCGAAGACATCGCCACCTCCCTGGCCATCACGGCCCCACCCAAGCAGAAATCCATCCTCGGGCACCCCATGAGCGAGGGTTTCTCGCTGCAAGACCTGATTTCCAGCGTGGCACGCCACTACTTGGAACGGGCCATGGCACAGACGAACGGCAACAAGACCGAAGCCGCCCGACTGCTGGGCCTGAACAGCTACCAGACGCTGGGCAATTGGCTGCAGAAATACCGGCGAGAATAGTTGGCACGGCCTTTGCTTTGATGGTCGCATCCACAAGATTTTTTGTGTTTTGTGAGATGCCCGACCAACCTCCAAGGCAAGGACAACCCGAGATGCGCTACATCCACCGCGACATTCGAGACATGATCACACCGCATCTGCGAACGGGCGTCCTGATCCTTGAGGACGGTGCCCGGCACGCCAAAATCCGCAACCCGCGCACGCAAGATTTTCTTCCTCTGGCAGGCTCTCCCAGCGACCACCGAGGCGCCCGCAATTTTCAAGTGGCCCTGCGTCGCCTCATCGAATGTGGCGAAGGCTTGATCTTCAACAAGACCGGCCATTTGCCGCAAAACGCAGCCTGCCACTGAGCGAACACATGATCAATAAAAATAGCCAGTCGAATGGCCACTGGAAGATGCTTGACCGCCCCGAGCACCAGGAAGAAATTGCCGATCGCGTGGCGTGCAAGGTCTTTGAAAGCTAGGACCATACGTTTAGCACTGCCGTGACAATTCGTGATTTCGTTTCCTCGTATGAAGCTCACAAGGCGACCATGCCACTGTCGCCCTGGCTGGTGCAGACATTCCGCCGTTACCCGCAGGCATGGCGCAACGAAGCGGACCTGCAGCAATCCGCACACGACATCGTCTCGGCCGTGGAAAGGCGCGAGCAAAACAAGGCGGAGCTGCAGGCACACCTTGACCGGGAGATGGGGCAGGAGAGCTGGCTGGCCAGGAAAATCGAGCAGGGCGCACAGGCCGCTGGCGTGGCGGATGTCGCGGCCTATGCCAGAACCATCGACACTGCCATCGAAACGGCCAATCGCCAAAACTGGCGGGCCATCACAAGGCTGGACGGCCAGATCAACCAGTCCCCCAATCTGGATGGTTTCATTGCCGAACACCACCACGCCAACACCTTCAACGTCGATGCGGCCGCCAACGGCAGCAGACTGCGGGCAGAAGTCCTGGATCGAGCGCCCGGCGAGACCTACGGCAAGAATTCAGTGGACATCGTCATCCGGGACGAAAACGGCAAGATCGTCAGTCGCTACCAATCCAAATACGGCGCCGATGCCGAAACGACCGAAATCCTGTTCGAGCGCGGTGACTATCGAGGTCAGCAGAAACTGGTACCCGAAGGACACAGCGACCAGATCGAGGCCAAGACGACAGAAACCATCGAAGCGCAAGGGGTCTCGTCCAAACCATTGTCCAAAGAGGAAGCCAAGCGGCTGCAGCACCGTGCCCAGCAGGAACACGAGGCCAGGCAATATGAATGGAAAGATGGCAACCGCACGGCCATCGCGCGCCACATCGGCAAGCAAGCCCTGCTGGGCGCCTGCGTCACGGCAGGCTTTCAAGGCACGCGCATCCTGGGACGGCGAATCTGGAATCGACTCACCGGCCAGGCCAACCCATCCGTCGAAGAAGATCTGCGCGAGTTTTTCGAGAGCAGCCTCGCCAGTGCCGCCAACACGGGGATTCAGGTCGCCGTTTCTGGTGGCTTGGTCGTCGCCTGCCGGAACGGCTGGTTGGGCACGGCGCTTAAAAACACGCCCGCAGGACAAGTGGCCAACATCGCGATGGTGGGCTTGGAAGGGGCCAAGGCGCTTTACAAATGCGCCCAAGGAGAACTCAGTGGCATCGAAGCACTGGACGCCACCGGACGAGCGGCAATCGTGACCGTGGTCAGCGTGGCGGGAGCGACCGAAGCGGCGGCACTGGGGGCCAGCATCGGGACCATTTTCGGACCGGTGGGGACCGCTATCGGCGGGTTTGTGGGCGCAGTCGCGGGCGGCATGGCGGGCGGCACGATCGGGGAAGCCGTTCACGAAGGAGGCAAGACCTTTCTCAAGGCAGCCGGTCGTGCAGCGGGATCCATTGTCAGCGGCCTCTGCGCCACAGCCGGCAGCGCAGGGGACTGGTTGCGCGACAAGGCTTCTTCATGGCTTAGCTTCAGTTAATTTCAAAGCACATGAACGAATTTAAAAGTGAATTTCTTGAGCACCTACGCGCCGGCAGCCCCTGTTTATGGGTACGCACCTCAGAACAGCTTCGCCTGGATCAACTGCTGACCGCTTGTGCCCGCGCATTGGATTTCCGGCTGCGTGAGTGGAATCTCGGCGACGGTTGGGTCGATTTCCATAACAAGCTGCCCTTTATTCCGCTTGAAAGGGACCAGACACCTTCTCTGGCACAAGCATTGGCCGATCTGCGCGACGAGGATCTGGAGAATCAACTGGTCGTCGTCAAGAATGTCCGACCCGCGCTCGAACGCGACCCGGTGGCGGTCGCCCGCCTTCAACTGCTGCTGCACCGAATCCAGCGCCAGCATGAAGGCCGTGCCGCCGTCGTCCTGGTCAGCGAGCACTTGGAGATTCCCCCGGACATCGAGGCACTGACGACGCCCGTGCCGCTTCCCCTGCCGTCTCGTGACGACCTCGCTGCGCTGCTGGACGAACTGCTGCCACGGCACGGGTTGAGCATGGCCGAGGAGATGCGCATGCCCGTGTGCAATGCCTGCGCAGGCCTGACACGGCAGCAGGTCAGCAAGGTCATGGCCATGCTGGGCAGACAACGCAAGATCCTCGACCACGAAGCACTGCCCTTCATTCTGCGCGCAAAGGAAACCACCATCTCCGGCAGCGGCGTGCTGGAGATGGTGAAGGTGACCGAGACGATTCGTGATGTCGGCGGACTCGACCATTTGAAGGACTGGCTCGGCGAAAGATCGCGCTTGATTGCCAGGATCGGCGAGGCGGAAGACTTTGGCATTGCACCCCCCAAAGGCGTCCTGATCGTCGGCATGCCCGGCTGCGGCAAATCGCTCACGGCCAAGGTTGCCGCCAGCCTGTTCAACCTGCCATTGCTGAGGCTGGACATTGGTGCGTTGCTGGGCAAATACGTCGGGGAAAGCGAACACAACATGCGCCGCGCCTTGACCCTCGCCGAAACGGTCAGTCCCTGCATTCTCTGGATGGATGAGCTGGAGAAGGCGTTCGCCGGCATGGGGAACAGTCATGTTTCCGAAGTCACCACCCGGCTGTTCGGCTTCTTTCTGACCTGGATGCAGGAGAAAACCGCCGCCACCTTTGTGATCGCCACGGCCAATGACATCAGCATGCTGCCACCCGAGTTGCTGCGCAAAGGGCGTTTCGACGAGATCTTCTACGCAGGATTTCCCAATGCATCCGAGCGCGCCGAGATCATCGAGATTCAGCTCAACCGCGCCAGGAAGAAGGTGAAGAATTTCGACCTGGAGTCCCTCGCTGCGCGCTGCCGTAATTTCACGGGGGCGGACATTCAAACCGCGTTCAATGCAGCCCTGGAGCGTGCATTTCTCCAAGGCGAAGCATTGCAGCAGCGCCATGTCGAATCGGCCATTGACGCCACGGTCCCTTTGCGCGAAACCATGCGCGAAAAGGTTGGACTGTATGAATCGACTTTCGATGAACTCAAGCTGAAATCAGCATCGCGGCACGATGGCATGGACATCGCGCAAATGGTGAAATGGGCAGAGGAACCCAACCATGTTCGACGCGAGAAAGTCGCACGACACCTTGATTGTCCAGAAGAAATTCTGGAAAAGCTGATCCAGGACCACGAGAAGAGTGTGCGGCTGGCGGCGCTCATCAATCCGCGCTGCCCGGAACGGGTTCTGGCCATCGCATTGAACGATGTAGCCAGGTCAGGCGGCGACCAAGATTTTCTGAAGCACATCATCGACCACGCCAACGCCCCCAAGGATCTCGTGCTGGACCTTTGCCAGAAAAAGCGCATCCAGCTCACACAGCAGCAGCAGATAAAACTCTGCCACCTCCCCAGACCGTGATGTCCGGAGGTCATTTTCGACAACCCATCCACCATTCACTCCTTCAACGGCAACACCACCCATGAACAACGCACTGAACGAATTCACGACCCAAGCCGCTCGTCCCCTGCCCGTCATCATCCTGGCCGACACCAGCGGGAGCATGGCCTCGGAGGGGAAGATCGACGCGCTCAATCAGTCGCTGCGGGACATGCTGGCCACCTTCTCGACCACGGATGACCTGCGCGCGGAGATTCATGTCTCGATCATCACCTTTGGGGGCGAAGCCTGCCTTCACACCCCTTTCCAGCCAGCCAGCCAGGTCGATTTCAATCCGCTGGTCGCCGATGGTGGAACCCCCCTCGGACAAGCCATGAACTTTGCGGCCGACCTGATCGAAGACAAGAACGCCATTCCCAGCCGCGCATATCGCCCCACGGTCGTCCTGGTATCCGATGGTCAGCCGACGGACCGCTGGGAACCTGCACTGGCGAAACTGACCCAGCAGGGTCGCGCACAGAAGGCGGACCGCATCGCGCTGGCGATTGGGGACGACGCCGATGTCGGCGTGCTGCAGCGGTTTCTCGCCCACCCGGAGAAGAAGGTGTTCCGCGCCGCCGACGCCCGCCGGGTCAAGGATTTCTTCCAGTTCGTCACGATGTCGGTGACCACGCGCACGCGCAGCGCCAACCCCAATGACATCCCGAACATGCAGAACCCCTTCGACCTCGACCAACTGTGAATGGTGAACTGTGAACGGTGATCACCAGGATTTCTGCACGATGTGGAACATCATGGGGGCCAGTGTCCAGGGGCCGCAGCATCGCCAGGACCAGCAGCCCAACCAGGACGCCTGGCTGGGGCGCCTCACGCGACAGGGCGCCGTGGCCGTGGTCTGCGATGGCCTGGGCAGCCGAGCCCATGCAGCCGAAGGTTCGCGGGCGGCTTGTCGGGCGGTAGCGGAGGCGGTTCGCCACTGGGCGCGCATTCCCGATGCCCCGCCCGACCTGCTGCTGCGGCTGGTCCATGCCCTGTGGAATGTGCGCGTCCATCCAACCGGCCGCCACGACAGTGCGACCACCTGCCTGTTTGCGGCGACGAGCAGCGACGGACGACTGGTATTGGCGCAGTTGGGAGATGGCTTGATCTTGCTGAAGACCCCGCAAGGCATGACCACGCTGGAGCCGCCCAGTGACCGCTTCGGCAATGCCACCACGGGCCTCGGCATCGCCAAGGATCTCCGGGATTGGCGCATCCATGTCGAGCCGGCCATCACCGGCGACACCATGGTCATGCTGGCGACGGATGGGGTCGCCGATGACCTGCTGCCCGACAAGCGCGGCCCGTTCATGCGTTTCCTGGTGGACCACCATGGCAGTTTTCCGGCGGCACGACGGTCGCGCGCAGTGGCCCGGTCGCTGCGTGAATGGCCGACCCCGCGACACCTTGACGACAAGACAGTGGCCGTGCTCTGGCGCGCGGCTCCCGTGGAGATTATTTCTTGATGCCCGCCACCTCTTTCCCGGAAACCGTCGTCGATGATGACGGCAAGATCCATCACCTGATCCAGGAGCCGCTGGGTCGGGGCGGCCAGGGTGTCGTGCTGCGCACGCGCAACCCGCACATCGCCGTCAAGCTGATCGGCGAATTCACGCCGCCATCCTCGGACACTGCGCACCACCAGACAAAGGTGGCCTCGAAACAGGCGTCTCTCAGGCGCCGGCTCGAAGACGTGCGCTTGCTGCCGCTGCCGGACCTGCACATGGCCCGACCGCTGGCCATGCTGCGGGACCAGGTGGGCTACACCATGCAACTGCTCCAGGACATGGTGCCGATCCGCAGCCTGATCGTGAAATCCGGCGAAAAGAATACCGCCGAGTTTTATCGCTCGACCGGAGGGCTTGGTCGGCGCCTGGACCTGCTGGCCAAGACCGCCGGGCTGTTGGCCCGTGTGCATGCGATTCCGCTGGTGTATGCCGACATCTCCGACAACAACATTTTTGTTTCCGCGCAGACCGACGCCAGCGAGGTGTGGCTGATCGACCTCGACAACCTCGATTACCTGTCGGCGAATTCAACCGGCATCTACACACCCGGTTTCGGGGCGCCCGAGGTGGTGACGGGCCGGGCCGGGGTTTCGACGCTGTCCGATGCCTACGCCTTCGCGGTCCTGGCGTTCCAGGTGCTGGCCCAGACGCATCCCTTCCTGGGGGATTACGTGGAAAACGGGGGCTGGGACGACGATGACGGGACGGACCGCGAAGCATTGGCGTTCCGTGGCGAGGTGCCCTGGATTGAAGACACGCAGGACGACTCGAACCACACGGCCAACGGAATCCCGCGCCACCTCGTGCTCTCGAAACCCGTGCGCGAGCTGTTTCAGCGGACCTTCGAGGCAGGGCGCATGGACCGGATGAAGCGGCCGGGCTTGTCGGAGTGGGTCGATGTACTCAGGCGGGCAGCGGACCGTGTCGTCGTGTGCCCGGCGTGCAGATCCTCTTTTGATGTCACCGCTGGCCATTGCCCGTTCTGCCCAGCCAGCCCCCGCCCCTCCTTCATCCACCTGCAGGTGAACCGCTGGGAGCCGGGACTCGATGAATCGGAAGCCTCGGTGGTCAGCACCCGGGCGGTCTGGCACCAGATGCTCGATGCCGGTCAGGACAGCGTGGGCGTGGTGCTTCGCCATGTGGTCGAACCCGTGCTCGCGGACGCGGAAGACTTTCCGGTCTTGCAGGTCCGCATGCTGTACCGGGACCGGCAGCGCACCGGCATCGCCATCGAAGCCCTCTCCGGTCACGAGGTGCATGTGGTGCTCGGTCAGCGCATTCAGCGCATCGAGCGCGAGATGAAACTGCCCGTGCCCAGGGCGGGCCACGAGGTCTATCTGCACTTCGGTCCTCTGGATCGGCCCCACCGCATGGCCGTGCTGCGGTTTCAGGAGGGCACATGAAGCCTGATCAGATGCCCTTCGGTCAGATCGAGCGCCTGCGCCTGCGGTGGACCTCGGCGACCGGGACTTTGCCCGCCACGCTCGTCCCTGGTGTCGAGGTGCAGCTTCAGTTCTCAGAGCGCGCGTCGCAGGCGATGCTCCGTCTGGGTTCGGACGTTATCGGTGTAGAAGGCGATGGCCCGGAACACGAGCAGGTGCTTGCAGATCTCTGCACACGGCATTTCCCTCGGGTGGCCTGGGTGCTGGAAGCGGCTCAGGGCCAGGGCCGCCTCACGATCCAGGTCCACACCTTCCTGCACACCCTCTCGCTGCCGCCGATCGACATCGGGGTCGATGAGAAGGTGCTCGAAACACTGGGGCGGTGGGATCGCAAGCTCGGCGCCACCGTCCCCGCGCTGAACTGGCTGAAGGAGCAGTTCCTGCTGGATGCGGACCACGACCCGCGTGGTTTCGCGACACCCGGATCGGAGACCGGCGCCTTCGCGCTGCTGGGCCGAACAGCACGCCTTGACATTCGACGGGCCAAGCGCCCGGACTCGACCGAGGGATTGCTCATCGAACGCATCGCCCGAGGGCACCACCAAGGTGGCGCACTGCTTGCCCTGGTGGCGGGGGCCATCCGGTTCGTGGATGCGACCGTCGCGGGCCAGCTCCGCACTGACGCCGCAGCCCAGATCTCGTCGCTGGTGTCCGCCGGGTCCAGCTTCCTGGACATCTGGAGCCAGTACGGTGCGATGGAGAACGCCTCCGCACTGCGCGGCGCACGGCGGGCCGGCTGGCTGAAGTACGACCATGCCGAATCCCTGCCGGACGGACGCTGGCGCTTTTCT
Organism: Sphaerotilus sp.; assembly: GCA_013299055.1. Lineage (GTDB taxonomy): Bacteria > Pseudomonadota > Gammaproteobacteria > Burkholderiales > Burkholderiaceae_C > Sphaerotilus. The sequence goes on along the minus strand of JAAFKB010000056.1, from coordinate 11,605 downwards.
CTGGCGAACGACTGCACCGCCGAGGAGGCTGAACGGTTCGGGCAGGCGTTCAAGGAGGGACAAGGACTCGGCATCGAAGCCGTTAGCGAAATCCCCGAGGTGCTGACGAGCGAGATGTCCTGGGCGGAGTACGCGGCACAGCCCCGCCTCAAGGACGCCCCGGCCCCCGTCACGTTCGAAGGGCGGGTTGAACACCACCCCCGTGATCGCCAGGTCACGCTGACCCGACGCGGTGGTGAAGAGACCGCCCCACCGGACACCGGCGCCCTGATCGTCTCGCTGCAAGGCGACAAGACACGGCTCAAGCGACGGGACGATGCCGAAAGCGCAATTCGTGAAGCGCGCTGCCCGATGCCCCAGCTCGGGCTGCTGCTGGAGGGGCGCCCCGTCAGCATCCCGCGCCGGGGCGCCATTGCCCCCATGACACCCCATGTGCGGCGCAAGGCGTTCGGCAGCAGGAGTCCCACGCCGACCCAGGAGGATGCGCTGCGCGTCGCCCTGAACACGCCGGACATCGCGCTCATCCAAGGCCCGCCAGGGACCGGCAAGACGACGGTCATCGTCGCCCTCGCCGAGCGGCTGCAGGAGGTCTGGGACACGCAGGGCGGTGTCCAGGGGCGCCTGTTGCTGAGCGGCTACCAGCACGACGCGGTCGAGAACGCGATCCAGCGGATGACCGTGAACGGACTGCCCCCGATCAAGTTCGGCAAACGCTCGAACACCCTTGATGACACCGCCAACCCCGTGGACACCCTGATGGACCAGTGGAGCCGGGAGCACAGCGCCAAGATCCGCCAGAACCTCCCGCCCCAGCCGAACTCGGTGCTGCAGAAGAAGGTCGCCGAGCTGGAGCAGGGCTATCTCCTGGCACCGGGCAACCTCGCACACACGGCGTCCCTGCTCCAGCAGGTAGCGGACCTCGTTCAGGCGGCGGTGCCTGCGAACCTGTGCGAACGGGCACTCGTGCTCGGCCGGGAGTTCTCCGAGCGGGTTCGCGCGACGCGGTGTGGCGATCCGGACCGAGACCGGCTCGTGCGCTGCGTTCGTGCGCTGCGCTGCGAGGCCCTCCCCTTCGCCGACGACGGGCCGCGCAACGCAGACCGGCTGGCCCGGGAACTGGCCCGCGCAGGACGGCCGCACCAGACGGCAGCGTCGCGCCAACTGCTCGCGAACGCCGCCCACTGGAACGGGGACGCCGACACGCCACCACCGTTCCTGAACGACCTGGCGGCATTGCGCCGAACGCTGCTGCTCGAACTGCTGCCACGCCACCGGACCGAAGACACGATTCCCCAGGTGCGCACCGATGTCCTGGCACTGCTGAGCGAGATTCGGCACCACCTTGAGCGGCGCCAGAACACCTCGCGGGAGGGGGCCGACGAGGCGACATGGAAGTTTCTCGCCGCGCTGGAGGGTGACCCCGAGGAAATCAAGCGGGCGGTCATCTCCTGCACGTCCGTGTTCGCGGCGACTTGCCAGCAGTCCGCACGGAAGGACATGTCCGAGCTGAAGGGTTCCGAGGAGTACGACACGGTGGTCGTGGACGAGGCGGCACGCGCCATGCCACTCGACCTGTTCATTCCGATGGCGCGTGCGAAGCGCCGGATCGTGCTGGTGGGCGACCATCGGCAGCTCCCGCACATCCTCGACCAGGAGCTTGAGCGCGAGCTGGAGGAGGCCCTGTCCGACGGCCAGGACGCCAGCCAGCGCACGAGCGAGCTGCTGAAAGAAAGCCTCTTCGAGCGACTCTTCAAGGATCTCAGGCAGCGGGAGAAGGAGGATGGCTGCCGCCGGACCGTGACCCTGGACGAGCAGTACCGCATGCACCCCGTGCTCGGTCAGTTCGTCAGCGACCAGTTCTACAAGCCGCACGGCGAAGGCTTCCGGTCACCACTGCCGGCCTCGGAGTTCGTGCATGCGCTGCCGGGTCATCGCGGGCCGGCCTCCTGGCTCAACGTGCCGCGCTCGTACGGTGAAGAGAAAAAGGGGAAAAGCAAGTCCCGCCCGATCGAGGCACAGGCGTTGGTCGCGGAGCTGAAGCGGCTCATGGATGCGCCAGAGGGACGTGAACTCACCTTCGGCGTGATCTCCTTCTACAAGGAGCAGGTCAAGACGATCGAAGACGAATTCGTCCGCGTGGGCATCGCTGCCCGCACGGACCAGACGAGCGAAATCGTCGCGCCCTACCGCGAATTGCGACGCCCGAAAGGCCGGGTCTCCGAGCGCCTGCGCAGCGGTACGGTCGATGCCTTTCAGGGCATGGAGTTCGATGTCGTGCTGCTCTCGATGGTGCGGAGCAACGCACGCGGCGCCTTCGGTCATGTCACCTCGCCGAACCGGCTCTGCGTCGCGATGAGCCGCCAGAAGCGGCTGCTGATCGTGGTGGGTGACGCCGGGATGCTGCACCGACCCGACGCGCCCGAGTCAATCCGTCCCTTGGTCGGGTTCCACCAGTTGAGCGAGATGCGTGATGCCGCCCGTGTTTGATCACGCCACACCCGTCGTCGATTTCGGCGCCACGTCAGACCCGATCCGGTTGGGGCACCGCGACAAGGAGTGGTTTGTCTGGCCCGCCCTGGCCTACAAGGTGCTTCTTCCGGCCCGTCGCCATCCCCCTTTCAACGTGTTCCAGCAAGTGGTGCTGGAGATGTGCCGCGCGGGGGTTCGGGATGCCGAGGAGATGGCACGGCGGCTCACCCTGGCACCCGAGCTGATCGGCTTCGTCATGGAGCAGCTTCAGGGGATGGACGCCCTCGATGACAGGCAGGCGCCGACCCCCCGCGCCCTGCGGCTCATGGACGCGCAGGACGAACCCGCCGACGTGGAAGAAGCCGGCTACGTCTTCGTCGATGGCCACACCCTGCGTGTCTGGCCGCGTGTCCACCGGGGTGGCTTGCCGCTCGTGGAGGCCGACTTCGAGCACGGGAAAATGAAGTTCGAGCGGGGCACGTCAGGCAAACCACAGTCGATACGCGCCGAAGTGATCTGGCCCCCGTCCGGCGCACGGACCCACGCAGCCAGCACACCGGGTCCGCCAAGCGCACACGAGGCCCAGAAAGCCGCTAGGCGCCACGACCAGCGCGTTCGGGCGTTCCGACGTGAATCATCGCGTGTCGGCGAGGGCCACGAGGGGCTGGCGGGACTGAAGTCAGCGGGGCTGCGCGTGCTCCCGCTCGACCCTGAACCGATCTTCGTGGCGGCACACCTGTTCATGCCCAAGGACACGCAGCGGCGCGCCTGGCTCGTGACCGATCCCTGCGGACTCGGCGTCAGCGACGTGCTTCGGCATGGTGTCGAGACGCTGGTCAAGCAGAGTCGGCACACCCCCGCCCGGCACAAGCTGCCCAAGCTGCTGGAAAAGATTGCCGACCAGGCGTGGCACGTTGACGAGGAGGATCTCGCCCACCACTTCGCCGAGGCGACCCAGGCAGCCACGAGGCGTGTGGCCGCGCAGCTTGGTGAAGCGGCCGAGTTGCTGCCCTCAGATGTGCTGAAGCGGTTGGAGGACGCTGAAAAGTACCTTGAACAGGCTCGACACACCCAGGACATCGAGCACTTCCTCGGACACGCCTACGCCGCGCTGGAAAGCGTGTTCGGCTGGCTGGTCTCGCTCTACCCCGACCCGAGCCTGTTCCTCCCCTTGGGACAGGCGGCGGGTGACAACGCCTTGCTGCTCCAGAAGATCGCCGAGCAGATCGGGCTGCGCACCTCGGACCGCACCGCATCGCTCCTGAGCGTGAGCTTTGGCAGCGTGAAGGGGGCCATCACCTTCGGGAACAAAACCCTGCCGGGCAGCCTGGCCGCTGCACTGCTGGCCACGCAACGCCACCCGGACCACCCGCTGACCACCCTGGCGGCCCGTGCGCCCGACGCGCTGGAGTTCCTCGGCGAGATCGGCAAGCTCAGGATCAACGCCTCGCACAACACTGCAGCGGTGCCGAGCCGGGACATCGCGACCCAGGTGCGCGACCGCTTGTTCAACCTGCTGCGCGCCCTCGTGGGGCAAGGGCCGGCCGACCTCAAGACCGGCCAGGACGTGCCGACGTGGGGTGCCGACCTGCTGCTGCGCCTGCGGGCGCAAGCCGAGCGGCGCGCCGAGCATGATCCAGAACTGGCGGACCGCCCTGATCTGCGCGCGCGCGTGATCGAGATGCACCACGCGGTGCGGCTCGTGGCCCTGCTGGCGACCGCCACGAGTCCCCCGAAGGACGCCTTGAACGCTCGCCTGCGCGACGCCGTGGTCGCCACCACGATCGCGGTGGAGGCCGCCTTTGCCGAGATCGAGCGGAACACCCCCACGCCCGCTTCGGTCGCCCACGCGGTATCGGATGACCGCACGCACAACGCGGCCCTGCTCGCCAGGGTGGCCGCCACCTTGGGCTTCACCCTCGACGAGGCGGGGCAGCTCCCGCAGTCCCTCACGCACGCCAAGGCGAATCGGATGCGTCGCGCCGCGCAGGGCCGCGCCGAAACCCTGTCCGCCCGCGTCGCCGTGCAGTTGCTGGCCGCACAGCAGCAGGCGCAGCACCCTCTGCACGAGGTAGCGCGACTCGTCCCCTCGCTGCTCAGGGACGTGGGCCACCTCGTGGAAACCCGTGGACACGGAGACGATGTCGCCGTCACGGCCGCCGAAGTGGCCGGGATCGCGGCACAAGCGACCCAAAACATTCGGGCCATGCTCGAAGCGATCGACTGAAGCGGACGACCGAATCGAAATTGATCAAGATGAAACCGAAAAAAGATCCGAAACCCATGAACCAGCCGAAGAACGACCTCCCCGCCGACGCCAACCTGGTGAGCACACCCTCCGCCCCCGATGCGGAGGTCACGGCGCTGCGCCAGCAGTTGGCGGCACGCGAGCAGTCCCTCGTTGCACGGACGCACACGCTGAACGAGCGCGAAGCCGAGGTCGAGGCGGCGCAGGTGAAAGCCCAGCGCGACCTCGCCGACCTCGCCAGGCGGTTGAAGCAGGTGGCCGACAGCGAAGGAGCGGTCGAGTCACGCGCCAGGGACGTGGCCCAGCGTGAACTTGAAGCAAGTGCCGGGTTCGCCGCCAGGAGCCGTGACGCCCTCGCCACCCTCACCCAGTCGCACGCCCAGCTCCGTGCCGATGTCGAGCGCACCCAGGCCGCGCTGGACACCGCCCGCTTGCAGGGTATCGAGACGCTGGAGCGGTGGCTGCAGGACGAAAGGAACACGCGGCTGGCGGCACTCGACGCCGAGCTGAAGGTCGATCGGGTGCGCCACCAGACCCGGCTGGCGGCAGAAGGCAAGACGCATGACGAGGATCTGGCCCGACACCGTGCTCAGTTCGACGCCGAGCGGCGCACCATGCTTGACGAGCTGGCCCGTCAGCGTGCCGAATTGCAGGCCGAGGAACGGGCATGCCGCCAGAAACGCAAGGAACTGGACTGGCGAGAAGCCGACCTTGAGGGCGAGAAGGCCGGCATCGAACGTACGATCGAAGAGCAGACACGAGACCAGGTCGCATTCCTGCAGCGGCAGCTCGGCGCCCTTCGGGAGGACTGTTCCCGAAGGGCGGACACCATCGCGATGCTCGAATCGCGGCTGTCCGAATCGGAAGCCCTCTTGACCCGCTTCGATCATCACCCCGCCGAAATCGAAAGGCGTCTCCAGGATCAGGCCAACAAGGTGCGCACGCTGGAAACCGAACTGCTGTCCCGCCCCAGCGCAAGCGACAAGGAGCGGCTCATCGCCTTGCAGCAACAGGAGCAGACCTGGGCCTCGGAACGCGATCGCCTCGTCCAGGAGGTGGGCAAGCTGAAGGCAGACCAATTCCGCTGGTTGACCGGTGTGGCCGACCTGGAACAGCAGCGGGAAGAAAGTGAACGCCTCAAGCGCCAGCATGACAACCTGCTCAAGGTCTTCAAGACACAGGAAGACAGCCAGCAAGCGGCACTGGACAAGCTCAAGGCCGATGTCGATCGGATGCGCACCCTGTACGAGCGCCCGGAAGAGCGTGCCGCGCGCGTGGAGTCGATCGAGCAGCCGCTGGAGGAACTGATCGGTCGCGAACAACTGGGCAACGACGAATTCGCTCACAGCGAGCTGGGTTGGCTGGGATGGATCAACGAGGCCTGCAATGAAAGCGGCATGAAGTTCCCCCCACGGCTGCTCCATGCGTTCCACACCTCGCTGAAGGCGGCCGAACTGTCGCCGCTGGCCGTGCTGGCAGGCGTCAGCGGCACGGGCAAATCGGAATTGCCCCGCCTGTACGCACGCTTCGGGGGCATCAACTTCCTGTCGCTGGCAGTCCAGCCCAACTGGGACAGTCCGCAGTCCTTGTTCGGGTTCTTCAACTCGGTCGATAACCGTTTCAACGCCACACCCGTGCTGCGCGCCATGGTGCAGGCACAACACGCGCCGGACCATGCCACTTACCCGCACGGTCTCTCGGACCGGATGCTGCTGATCCTGCTCGACGAGATGAACCTGGCCCACGTCGAGCAATATTTCAGCGACTTGCTCTCCAAGCTCGAAAAGCGTCGCGGAGAGGACCGGGACGTGACCCTGGACATCGACCTTGGCGCCGGCGTGCCCCCCTACAGTCTGCGGCTGGGTCGCAACGTCCTGTGGGTCGGCACCATGAATGAAGACGAGACGACAAAATCGCTGTCGGACAAGGTGATCGACCGGTCGAACCTCCTGTACTTCCCGCGCCCGAAAACGCTGCACAGCCGGGCCAACGTTTCCCTGAACGAAGAGTCGCCGCTCATCAGCGCCGCCACATGGCTGGGCTGGCGGCAGCGCAGCTCCCCCTTCACCGACCACGACATCGGCCATTTCCGCAGCGTGCTCGAAGAGATCAACCAACGCCTCGAACACGTCGGGCGAGCGCTGGGCCACCGTGTCTGGCAGTCCGTCGAATACTACATGGCCAACCATCCAGAGGTCATCGCCGCCCGAGCCGGGAATGACCAGAATGACATTGGTCAGGCCATGCGGCGGGCGTATGAAGACCAGGTGGTTCTCAAGGTCATGCCCAAGCTCCGGGGCATCGAGACTAGCGGCGACGCCAAGCGCAATGGCTTGGACCCCATCCGCAAATTGCTCGAAAACAATGGTCTGGGCCTCTCCGAAGACTTCGACATCGCCTGTCGCGTCGGGCATGGCGCGTTTGTCTGGAACAGCGCGAGGTACCTGGAGAATGTCCGATGAACCCGATGAGCCCAATGCGCCCGCATCGCGCGGCACTGGTTCATCGCACGACACCGGCAGAATCCCCAACCATTCCCTCCTTCGAGGAATTGGACGCGCTGGCCGCCTCCGAAACTCCATCGGCCGCCGCTGCATGGTGGATGACCAGCCAAGTCGTCGAGCATGTGTTCTCGACCATTTGCCGCATCGATCCACGCACGGGGGTACCGCTGCCACGCCCCTTGACGGAGATTCTGCGCGACCTTCGCGAAACCACCCGCGCTGGCAGCCGACCGTTTCCTCACGACGGTCTGCTGCACGCGGCCGAATTCGCCAGGGCATCGCTGGAGTACCTCCTAGATCACCATCGACATCGGATCGTGAGGGTTCACCGGCAACTCCCCTTTCACCAACTGCGAGAAATCGACCACCGATCCATCGCCTGGTTGGCACGCCAGCCGGGCCGAAACATCCGCGAGAAACTGACCGGTCGAACCCATACCCTGGGCGTCCAGCGCGACGCTTCAGCGGACACCACGGAAAACCGCCTGCTGCGATCGTTCGCCAAGCTGTTCGTGCAGCGTGCGAAAAATCGACTCGCCTGCGTCGAGGCTTACGACGCGACTCCTGCCGACAAGGCCCGCATCCGCCGCATCGAGGAGTTCGTTCACCTCTGCGATGACCGCCTGAGGCGTTCGGGGCTGGCCGATGTACCACCCCTCACCAAAATACAGCCCAACAATGTCCTGCTGGGTGATCCGCATTACTCACGGATTTTCCGTGCATGGGGCTGGCTGCGTGACGAGGAGGAGGCGCTGCGGGCGGCGTGGGCAACTGCTGTGCATCGCGCACGTATCGCGCTTTATTGGATGGTGGCGTCCCACCTCGCGCATGCCGAGCAGGTCGTTATCACCGAAAAGCTCGGGCGTGTGCGCATTGGCCGTGGCAGTGAGCGGGAGCCAGGCGTCGAATGGCTGACGCCAGCAGCACAAGAACCTGAATCCAGCTGGCACCTCAACCCGACCCTCGAATTTTTCGTCTTGCCATCGGGCCGCGACGACGCCGCGTTTCGCCTTCGTTTGAGCCTAGAAAACGAGTCCATCAAGGTACACATCGCCACGCTCTGCGGCAACGGATTGCTGGGGGAAACGGCCGGCTTGGCGCTGACTTTCGATGTACAGGCCATCACCGGCGCGCTCCAGCCTCGACGCGGCCTCGGACTCCTCATCACGACGAGTGCCGCCACCTCGGCACGCGGCGTTGATCGCGGGCATGCCGACGTGGCCGGCCTGCGGGAATTCTCGACCAAGATGACACGCCTGATCCTTCAGCGTTGCCGCCTCGACTGGCGCGCGCGAAACCCCGGACAGGTTGCGCCCCGCCTCGCCGACGACGCACGAATGGGCCTGGACATCGGCCAGGCTTCGCTGCACGCCAGCAGTGGTCAACCGGTCCCGCTGTCGGTCGCCCCGTGGGCATTGGCACTGGCCCTGTCCAAGGACACCGGAGATTTCGAATGGCTGGACGGCCGAGCGAATCGGGAATTCGTGATCGGTGCGCCAGGTCAATCGCTGTGGACCACCGGGGATCTGCTGGACATCGATGAACAAGCCGATGCCGGCATGCTGGCACTAGCGTCGGACAGGATATTCAGAAACCTGGCATCCGAACTGAACATGCCCGGCGATGCGCGCCTGGCCTACACGGTTCCAGATGCGGTGGACGATTTTTCCCAGCGTCATCTGCGCAATGCCGTTCCAGCATCGTTCCACAGGCCGATTCCCGTGTGGCGGAGCGTGGCCGCCGCCACGGCATGGGTTCAGTCTTCGACGGGTGAACGTGGTCCTCGTGCGGGTGAATCCGTCATCGTCGTCGATACCGAGTTTTCCAGCGTCTCGCTCACGGTCCTGACCGCACGGCACGACGAGAAACTCGCCCGGACACGCCCCGCCTCGCATGGACTCTATTGGGAGCGCAAACCACCGCTGCCCCCTGATGAGTCACTGGAAATACTCGGATGGCCACAGGTGCTGCACGCCTACGCCCGGCACCTGACTGAACCCGTGCTCGGCACCCAGACCCCTGACCGACAAGAGCGCATCATCGATGACCTGCTGCGCAGCGGCCGAGTTTCGGCGTTGATCGGCCAGGGCGGTTCGATCTTTGTGCAGGTCGTTGCCGACGACGAGGAAAATGGGGGCAACGTGAAACCCACGCAAGCGGTAGAGCTTTTCGACGATCCTGCTGTATTCGACGAGCTGGTGGCACGTTGGGCCGAGAATATCGACCGCGCATTGAATGACACCACGCGCGCCGATCCGACGCTTCGCAAGGCACGCATCCTGCTGATCGGCGGTCCCTGTGCATACCCAAGATTCAGCGGGCACGGCATCGCAAAACCAGAGGCCGGGCAAATGCGCTTGCTTCATCCGCTGACCCAGTGGTTACACGAACGAACCCGCATCACCCCTCTGGAACTCGCCGAGGGTGCCCGAGAGTGTCTGCTCCGTCTTGAATCGAAAACGCTGGCCTGGCGGGAATGGCGGCCCGCACTGTCCCTCGAAGTGATCCGCGACGGGCATTTCAGCATGCTCCCGCTGCCCGGACAAGGTGGCGCCGTCGATCCATTCTTCGGCGCTTCCGTGGAGTTTCTGGTGCCACAGACTTTGACGCTGGGCGGCCGGCACCCGTGGTTTTCGCTTCCGTTGATGGTGGGCCAGCAGGATCAGCGCCCCGTGGCACGGGAGGCGCGGCTCGAATCACCCGCGTTTCCGCTGGCCGGCGATGTCTGCGTACAACTCACCTTGTCGTATCAGAACGGGCTGGAGAACAGTTACGAAATTCATGCAGAACCCGTTTCACAAGAACCGCACGACCAAGCATCGTTCAGATATCTGGAGGCAAAATGGGACATGGAGCCCGAATCGGCGCCTGCGCAAACGCCTCAAGCTCCCCCTCGTTTCGAGTTGATGCCTTGGTCCGCCAAGAACATCAGGAATTTCTCCGATGCTGCTGATGCTTGGTGCGGCTGGCCCGCCAGAGTCCATGACGATCGCTTCTTTTCCGGATTCCGCCGTGGCGTCCAGGAGTGCTGGTCAAGCGGCCGGAGCCTAGCGACCGCCCCACCGATCGTTCGACAGGCATTCCCGGCATTTCGACAGACCCTGCTGCAAGCCCTGGACCAGGCCGGGGACGCCGATGTTCATCATGTGCCACGCGCGCTGGAGATTCTGTCGCTGCTCCACGAAGATGCACCAGAAATGGTGGTGGATCAGGTGCTCGCGCTGGATGACGAGGCTGAAGACAACAGCGATCTGTACAAAAAAACCGCCCCGATGATGGCCAATCTTGTCGGCGAGGGAGCAGGCCACCATGCACTGATTCTGGAGCGCCTTTTGCAGCGCCTCAAGAAGTACACCGATTTCAGCACCTACCATCCGAAGAATCCGACGCTGGCCAGACACACCATGGCGGCGATCAACCGGGCCGCGTGGCGCCATCCAGCATTCATCACGGCGCTGTCCCTCCGCCCGCAGGCTGTTGAAAAGGTGCTTGGCCAATGCCGACGGTCGCTGCAAAACCTGTCGAGGCGCATCCCGCATCACCTTGAAGGGCAAGATTTGGCACAGCGAGAACACGCTCGCGCCGAAATCGCCCAACGATTCGCGGCACCATTCCGTGACTCATGCGGCATAGTGCTGGCACTGCTGCGCATCGAATCAACGAACCAGGCGGTGGCCGCTTTGCGAGGAGGGTCTGCGTCAGCCGAGTCGCTGGCCAGGACCATACGGCAAATTGACGGTCGATTCACAGCACTCGGTATCGAGGTGGATTGGCGTGGGATTCCCGGCACGGCACTGGCGGTGGACAAGCCCAGCGAGCTTCACCGCATGTCAAAAATGGCCTTCGAGCTGAACCACCGTTTCAACAAGGGGGCAGGTACCAATCTGTGCCGGGTCACCAGATAGCGCCTGGACACCATCGGCGCCGAGTTCAGCGCCGCAAGCAGGGCAAGGATCAGCGTCGTCATCTCGTCGATCAGACCACACCGCGTTGCAAAAGGGCTTTGTTGCACAACCCCGCCAAGGCTGAGTTTCCCCTGACCCCAGACGGAGTAACGCCACAGCCTGCGTCACCGGGGTGCCCAGGTGGGTGAAGCGATTCAGCACCGCAGCCCGCACCTGCAACTCCACCACCTGTCGCTTGAAGGTGCGCGCCATCACCCGCTCGCCCAGCAGCTTGAAGCATCGCATCTTCGGCCGGAATCTGCCCGAGCAGCTCAGGGCAGCATCGGCGCATCCCCCACGCCGTTGTCCGTCACGTACGTATTCAGCCCCCCGGTATTGACAGCCCGAATGCCCGCCCGCCACGTCGATTCGGACGTGGCGTGAGTTCGATGGTTACCTGACGGTTGCCGGGCTGAGACCCGGGCAGCGCGCTCAGCCCG
>JAAFKB010000055.1 GCA_013299055.1 Sphaerotilus sp. | reverse complement strand
TCAAGGCGCCCTGCCCGAGCTGCGCACGCAGTTGCGCCACCTGCTGCACTACCATCTCGGCACCTCGATGCTGCGCACCCGCGCGCTGATGGTCGAGCTGCAGAAACTGACCGACACCGCCCGCTGAGCCCTGATCGCCGAACGCCATGAATCCCCTCGTCGCCCCCGAATCGTCCGTCCACGGTGGCCGCACCGCGCTGTCGGTCAACCTCAACAAGGTCGCGCTGCTGCGCAACACGCGCCACCTCGGCATCCCGAGCGTGACCCGTGCCGCCACCTTCGTCCTGGAAGCCGGCGCGCAAGGCATCACCGTCCACCCACGCCCCGACGAGCGCCACATCCGCTCGGCCGACGTGACCGATCTGGCCGCGCTGCTGCAGGCGTGGCCGCACATCGAGTTCAACATCGAAGGCAATCCCTTCCACAACCTGATGGAAGTCATCCGCGCCGTGCGGCCGCACCAGGCCACGTTCGTGCCGGACACGGTGGGACAGTTCACCTCCGACCACGGCTGGACCTTCCCCGACGACGCCGAGCGGCTGCGCCCCCTGATCGAGGAAACGCGGGCCCTGGGCGTGCGCGTGAGCCTGTTCATGGACCCGATCCCCGACATGGTGCGCGCCGCCCGCGACCTCGGCGCCGACCGGGTGGAGCTGTACACCGAAGCCTATGCCAGTGCCTGGGGCACACCGCGGCAGGCCGAGGTGCTCGACCGCTACGTGCGCACGGCGCAAACCGCGCTGTCGGTCGGGCTGGGGATCAACGCCGGGCATGACCTGAACCGCGACAACCTGAGCGACTTCCTGCGCGCCGTGCCGGGGGTGCAGGAGGTGTCGATCGGCCATGCGCTGATCGCCGACGCGCTCGAACTCGGCTACACGGAAACGGTGCGCGACTACCAGCGGTGCATCCAGCGCGCCTTTGCGCCCGCCCGCTGACGCCGCTGCAGACCCGGACACCGCGATGGTCCACGGCATCGGCACCGACATCTGCGACATCCGCCGCATCGCCGCCGTGCTCGCCCGGCGCGGCGACCGCTTCGCCGAGAAGATGCTGGGGCCGACCGAGCTGAAGGTCTTCCATTACCGCCGCGCCAAGGTCGAGGCACGCGGCATCGCCTACCTCGCCACGCGGTTTTCCGCCAAGGAAGCGTTTTCCAAGGCGATCGGCCTCGGCCTGCACGCCCCCATGCAGTGGCGCGACTGCGAGACGCTCAACGAACCCGGCGGCAAGCCCTTCATCCGCCTGCATGGCGCGCTGGCCGTGTGGTTCGATGACCGCGGCCTGAGTGCCCACGTCAGCCTGACCGACGAGACCGACTACGCGACCAGCTTCGTCGTCGTCGAGACACGCACCCCCTGATCCCCTCCACGCACTCCACCCCGCCGATGCACCACGCCCACGCTCCCGTTGTCCTCGATGTCGCCGGACTCACGCTGAACGACGACGACCGCCGCCGCCTGCAGCACCCGCTGGTCGGCGGGCTGATCCTGTTCACCCGCAACTGGCAGGACCGGACGCAGCTCACGCAGCTCGTCGCCGAGATCAAGGACATCCGCCCGGACCTCGTGGTCAGCGTGGACCACGAGGGCGGCCGGGTGCAGCGTTTCCGCACTGACGGTTTCACGCACCTGCCCACGATGCGCACGCTGGGCGAACGCTGGAGGGAGGATGGGCGCCACGGCCCCGGCCACGGCGCGATGACTGCCTGCGACATGGCCACCGCGGCGGGCTACATCCTCGCGTCCGAGCTGCGCGCCTGCGGGGTCGATCTGAGCTTCACGCCGGTGCTGGACCTGGACCATGGGCGCAGCGGCGTGATCGGCAGCCGTTCTTTTCACCGCGATCCGCGCGTGGTCGGCACGCTGGCACGCTCGCTCATGCTGGGGTTGTTGCAAGCCGGGATGGCGAACTGCGGCAAGCATTTCCCCGGCCACGGCTGGGCGGAAGCCGACAGCCACGTCGCCGTGCCGAAGGACGAACGCACGCTGACGGCCATCCTCACCGACGATGCGCGGCCGTATGAATGGCTCTCGACCAGCCTGACCAGCGTGATGCCGGCGCACGTCATCTACCCGAAGGTGGACAAGCGCCCGGCGGGTTATTCATCGCGCTGGATCCAGGACATCCTGCGCGAGCGGCTGGGCTTCACGGGGCTGGTGTTCAGCGACGACCTGAGCATGGAAGGGGCGCGGCGCGTGCCGGGGGTGAAACACGGCGCGGTGCTGGACTACGCGGAAGCGGCGGTGCTGGCGCTGGCGGCGGGCTGCGACATGGTGCTGCTGTGCAACCAGTCGCTGGACGGCGGCAAGGCGGTGGACGACCTGCTCGACGGCCTCACGGCGGCACTGGAGCGCGGCGCGTGGCAGACCAGCCCGGACAGCGAGCAGCGGCGTCTGGCGCTGTTGCCGCAGACGCCGCCGGTGCCGTGGGATGACCTGATGCACCATGCGCCTTACCTGCGGGCGCTGGAGCGGCTGGGGGGTTGATCCCCAGCCCCTGTCGGTCAGCGGATCGACTGCTGGGCGGCCAGCTTGGCGGCCTGGGCGATCCAGTTCTCGCGGTAGACGCGGGAGCCGAAGTTGGGCAGGTGGTGCGCCACCCACGCCAGCTCGGCCGGCGACCAGCTCGCGATCTGCCAGAAGTAGTGGACACCGTGCGCGTGCAGCCAGCGTTCATTGACCGGGCCGATGCCGTCGATGATCTTGAGATCATCGGGGCGCTGGTGGTCGATCTCGACCGGGGCGGGCGGTTGTCCGGCCCCGGCCTCCAGCACCAGCCGCTCCAGTTCGGCGCTGGTGATGGTCGCTGCGGCGGACACCGCCGGGCGCACGACCACCGGCGCAGGTGGTGGCACCAGCGCGGCGAGTTCGGCGATGCGCAGCTGCGCGGTCTGCTGCTGGTCACGCTCGGCCTGCAGGCGCGCGCCGAGGGTCGCGAGCTGCTCGTCGTTTTCCGTCAGCGTGAGGCGCAGGGCGCGCAGCTCAGCCTCCAGCTCCTGGATCCGGGTCTGGGTGAGCGCCAGTTCCTGCTGGATGGCCTGCTCGCGCAGCTGGGCGGCGGACTGGTTGGCGGCCTGCGCGTCGCGCAGATCCTGGGCCTGGCGCTCGGCGGTCTGCCAGGCGGCCTCCTGGTCGGCCAGCGTCGCTTGCAGTTCGGCGATGCGGCGGTCGCGCTGGGCTACGAGGTCCGTGCGCTGCTGGTCCAGCGCGGCCAGGGCGTTCTGGTGCGACTGCTGGCTGCTCAGGGCGGCCGCTGCGGCCACCCCCGCCGCGAGCATGACCGCCTGACGTTCGCTGGACAGCGTCGCCTCGGTCGCGGCCGCTGCTTCGCGGGCGGCGTCACGCTCTGCCTGCACGGCGGCCAGCGCCTCATCCGCTGCGCGCTGGGCGGCTGCAGTCTGTGCCGCTGCGGCTTCGTGGGCGGTCAGCGCGCTGGCGTGGGTTTCCTGCAAGGTGGTCAGCTCCGCTTGCAGGGCGGCGCGCTGCTGCTCCAGTGCCTGCTGCTCGTCTGCGTGGGAGCGGCTGGCCGCCAGTGCGGCGGTCGCGGCCACACCTGCGGCGACGACGGCCGCCTGACGTTCGCTGGACAGCGTCGCCTCGGCTGCGGCCGCCGCTTCGCGGGCCGCGTCGCGTTCGGCTTGCGCAGCGTCGCGCTCTGCCTGTGCGGCGGCCAGCGCCTCATCCGCTGCGCGCTGGGCGGCGGCGGCGTGGCTGGCGTTGTCGGCGGCGAGTTGCTGGACTTGGGCTGCGGCCTGTGCCGCTGCGGCTTCGTGGGCGGTCAGCGCGTTGGCGTGGGTTTCCTGCAAGGTGGTCAGCTCCGCTTGCAGGGCGGCGCGCTGCTGCTCCAGTGCCTGCTGCTCGTCTGCGTGGGAGCGGCTGGCCGCCAGTGCGGCGGTCGCGGCCACACCTGCGGCGACGACGGCCGCCTGACGTTCGCTGGACAGCGTCGCCTCGGCTGCGGCCGCCGCTTCGCGGGCCGCGTCGCGTTCGGCTTGCGCAGCGTCGCGCTCTGCCTGTGCGGCGGCCAGCGCCTCATCCGCTGCGCGCTGGGCGGCGGCGGCGTGGCTGGCGTTGTCGGCGGCGAGTTGCTGGACTTGGGCTGCGGCCTGTGCCGCTGCGGCTTCGTGGGCGGTCAGCGCGTTGGCGTGGGTTTCCTGCAAGGTGGTCAGCTCCGCTTGCAGGGCGGCGCGCTGCTGCTCCAGTGCCTGCTGCTCGTCTGCGTGGGAGCGGCTGGCCGCCAGTGCGGCGGTCGCGGCCACACCTGCGGCGACGACGGCCGCCTGACGTTCGCTGGACAGCGTCGCCTCGGCTGCGGCCGCCGCTTCGCGGGCCGCGTCGCGTTCGGCTTGCGCAGCGTCGCGCTCTGCCTGTGCGGCGGCCAGCGCCTCATCCGCTGCGCGCTGGGCGGCGGCGGCGTGGCTGGCGTTGTCGGCGGCGAGTTGCTGGACTTGGGCTGCGGCCTGTGCCGCTGCGGCTTCGTGGGCGGTCAGCGCGTTGGCGTGGGTTTCCTGCAAGGTGGTCAGCTCCGCTTGCAGGGCGGCGCGCTGCTGCTCCAGTGCCTGCTGCTCGTCTGCGTGGGAGCGGCTGGCCGCCAGTGCGGCGGTCGCGGCCACACCTGCGGCGACGACGGCCGCCTGACGTTCGCTGGACAGCGTCGCCTCGGCTGCGGCGGCTGCTTCGCGGGCGGCATCACATTCAGCCTGCAGCGCCAGCAGGCGGTCGTAGGCTTCCCTGGCGACCGACGCCTGCTGGTCGAGGGCCACGCGGTGCGTCTCTTCCAGCGCGGTATGCCGGGTCTGCAGCTCAGCGAGCTGGTCCCCCATCTGCACGGTGCGGCTGGTCTCGGTGTTGAGCAGGCCCAGCCGGGATTCGTAGGTGGTCTGCAAGCCCTGGTGTTCCTGGCGCAGGCCGTCGATCCGGGCTTCCAGCGTCGCCCGCTCGCCATCACGCGCTTGCCGCTCCTGCGCCAGCTCGGACTGGAGACCCGCCACCTGCCCTTGCAGCGTCTGCACTTCGCCACCAAGGTGCAGGCGGGCGGTGTGGTGCTCGTCGGCGCTCGCGCTCAAGACCAGCGCACGCTCGCCCGTGACGCGGTGCTCGGCTTCCACGCTGGCCAGACTCGCCTCTGCGCGGGTGCGGTCGTCGCGGTGCTGTGCCTGGAGCGCGGCGAGTTCGGCGGCATGGCGGCGCTGCTGGCAGATGCGGTTCAGCAGCAGCCCGAGGCCGAGACCGGCCAGACAGGCCAGCAGGAGGTACAGCCACAACTGGCTCAACAAATACATGATCGTCTCTCCTCAGAGTACACAGAGTGTGTCGGGTCGGGCAGGCTCAGGGCGCCTTGGGGGCCAGGTGGAACTCGATGCGGCGATTGCGTCCGTGGGCCTCGGGGGTGTCGCCCGTATCCAGCAACTTCGCCTCGCCATGGCCTTGCGCCTGCAGCCGTTTCGCCGACACACCCTGCCGGACGAGCGCATCGACCACCGCCTGCGCCCGGCGCTGCGACAGGCGCAGGTTCGCGGCCGCGTCGCCCTGCGCATCGGTGTGACCCTCCACCTGCAGCTGCGCCTGGGGACACCGCTGGGCCAGCCCGTGCAGCCGCACCAGCAGGGGCGCACTGTCCGGCGCCAGCTCCGCCGACGCGAGCTGGAAGCGGATCTGCTCCGAGGCCAGCACACGAGCCATCTCGACCTGGCAGTCCTGGGCGGCCAGCTCGCCGGTCGCGGGCTTGACCGTCGGGGCCACCGGCTCGGGTGGCTTGACCTCCAGCGACAGCGCCGGGGCGGTCTGGCCATCCTCCAGCCGGGCGAACACCCCCGGCACACCCATCATCGGCAGCAGCGCGGTGCTGGCCGCCGCGTAGGCGGCTGCGCGCTGCGGCAGCGAGGACGCCTCACCCACGAGGCGACCGACCTCGTTGTCGATCTGCAGGCGGGCCCACGGGAACCCTGCTGCCGAGAGCATGGCCGCCGCGTCCGCCTCGGTCCGCTGGCGCACCGCATCCGCCTTGGCCTCCCCTCGCCCGATCAGCAGCCAGGCCAGCAACGCCAGCCCCGCCAACCCCAGCAAGGTGCACAAGGGACAACCCCACCATCGCCTCGACATGGCAACTCCTCTTCGCCCAACCGTGCGACCTTGGCCCATCCAGGTCCGGCCACGGCACGGGCGCCTGCGTGTGTAATGTCAAGTAATGTATCGGGAGTCGTGAACTGTTTAACGTCCTTTAGGCGGGGATCGGGGAAACCCATGAGGAAAGGTTCGTCACGGTACCTCCGCCTGCAGCACCGCCGGCACCACGCCGCGCAGCGCGTTGCACACCGCCAGCGCCTGCGCCCGCACCAGATCCGCCGGCCATAGCACCCGCTCGCGCACGCGGTCGGCGGCCCCGTCCGGCAAGGCCAGCAGTCGCGCCCGCGTCACCCCCGGCAGCACGCCCGCCGACAGCGGCGGCGTCCACCACTGCCCGTCCAGCCGCACCAGCAGCGTGCTGCGTCCGCCTTCCGTCAGCGCGCCGTCGGCATTGACGAAGAGCTGGTCGAATGCGCCGACCGCTTCTGCGGCGCGCACGGCGGCGTCGTAGCCGGTGCGCAGCGAGGTCTTGTGGCCCAGCAGTCCCGCCTCGTGCCGCGGCACCACGCCCGTCGGTCGCAGCAGCCGCACCGGCCCCGCCGGCAGCGCAGCCAGCGCGGCGCTGCGGCAGGTGAGCTGGCCGTCGTGCGCGAGATCCAGGCGCAGGCGGTGGACCGGGGCGCCGCCGTCCACTGGCAAGGCTTGCACGGCCGCGTCCAGCGCCGCCCGCACCGCCTCGGCCGACACCGTGAACCCGAGTGCTGCCGCGCTGGCCAGCAGGCGTGCCAGATGGGCGTCGGCGTGGCAGAGGTGGTGGCCGGCGTCGGCACCACCCGCAGGCTCGACCCGCAGCGTCTCGAACAGCGTGAATCCGGGATCGGTGCGGGTCAGGAAGCGCACCTTGTGGCGGCACTCGGCGGCCTCGTCCTGCGCCACCGAGTCGAGCACGATCCCGCCCCCGACCCCCAGCACCACCGCCCGCGTGCCATCGCGCGGATCCGCCGCACCCACCTCCAGCGTGCGGATCGCCACCGAGAGGCAGAAGTCGCCCAGCGCACGGCCCGCCGCGTGGTCGGCCGCCGTCGGCGCGTCGATCCAGCCGATGGCGCCGGTGTAGAGGCCACGAGGCGAGGATTCGAGCTGGCCGATGACGGACATCGTCTGGTGCTTGGGCGCGCCGGTGATGGAGCCGCAGGGGAACAGGGCGCGCAGCACGTCGGGCAGCGTGGTCGCGGGCGGCAGCGTGGCCTCGATGGTCGAGGTCATCTGGTAGACCGTGCGGTACGGCTCGACCGCGAACAGCGTCGGCACGCGCACGCTGCCCACCACCGCCAGCCGCCCGAGGTCGTTGCGCAGCAGGTCCACGATCATGAGGTTCTCGGCGCGGTTCTTCGGGTCGCGGCCCAGCCAGTCGGCGCTGGCCTGGTCGGCGCAGGGATCGACGTGGCGTGGGGCGGTGCCTTTCATCGGACGGGTGAGGAGCTGCCCCGCCCTGTGCCGCACAAACAGTTCCGGCGAGCACGACAGCACCCAGCCGTCCTCTGGCAAGCCGATCAGCGCCCCGAACGGCACCGGCTGCGCTGCCCGCAAGCGCTGGTACAGGCCGAACGGCGTCCCCACCAGCTGGCCGCGCAGACGCTGGGTGTGGTTGACCTGGTAGGTCTCGCCGGCGCGGATGCGGGCGTGGACCTCGGCAATGGCGGCGGCGTAGGTGGCTTCGTCGTCATCCGGTGTCAGGCCGACCACGCCGGCGGGCCCGGGCACGGCCGTGCCGTCCTGCTGCGCCAGCCACGCCTCGACCGCAGGCCCCATGAGCCGCTCGCACCGCGCAAACCGCAGCAGCCGCAATGCGCCCAGTGGCGCCGCCAGACCCGCCAGCCGCACCCCCCATTCGTAGTCGGCCAGCAGCACCAGGTGCTCGCCCTGTGCCAGACCTGCAGCCGCCGCAGACCAGACGGCCACCAGGTCCGCAGGGTCCGTGCAGCGGTGTTCACCGAGCCAGCCGGTGAACAGCCGACTCGCGGCCACATCGGCTGGAGCACTGGCGTCGTCCAGCAGGGCAAACACAGGGTGGGTGGCGGGTGAAGGCATGGACAAGGCGGGCAAAAAAACGCCGCCAGGCACAAGGCCGGGCGGCGTCGGATCGAAGCGGGTCGGGAGGCCGTCGATCAGGCTTCGGCAGACTCCGGACTGGTGGTCTCGAACGGCAGCTGCAGGCTGACCAGATCACGGCGGGTCTCGACCAGGATCAGCGGACCCTCATCGACCACGACCACCGGACGCGGTGCACGCGGCTGGCGCACCGGCACCGGGGTGGCGGCGATGGTGTCCTGCACGGCGCGTACCTTGTCGACGTCGCTGTTCACCCATTCCAGACCAGCGCTGCGGGCGACTTCGGCCAGCGCGTCAAGCTGCAGGACATAGGCGGGTGCGGCAGCCGGTGCGGAGGCCGGCGCGACCGGGGGCACCTCTGCCACCACGACCGGCGCCGCTTCGGCGACGGCCGCCGCTGCCACGGGCACCGGCACCGGCGCCTCTTCCACCGTGACCACAGCGGCCACGTCCACGACCTGGGCCACGGCCGCCACCGCGACAGCAGCAGTCGCCACCACGGCCACCGGCGCGACATCCGCCATCGCCACGCCGTCGGCGCTGTCCACGGCCTCGGCGGTCACGGCACTGGTGTCGACCGGGGCGTCCTCACGCTGGCGACCACCACGGCCACGGCGGCGGCGGCGGCCGTCTTCGGCGCTGTCGTCGGCACGCGGCTCGGCGCTCGGGGCATCGGCCGCCACGGCCGCGTCGGCAACCGGCTCGAAAGCCGGCGCGTCAGTGCCATCGGTCTCGGCGACATCACCCGTGCGGGCATCGTCGCGGTCACGGCGACCACGGCCTCCACGGCGGCGGCGGCGGCCGTCGCGCTCGGCCTGGGCTGCTGCGCTCTCGCCTTCGGGCGCCATGGCGGCGGTGTCCTCGAAGACGGGGGCGACCTCCTCGACCGGCGTGGCAGCCAGTGCGGCGACATCGGCCACCGGGCGGCGCTCACGCGGCGGGCGACCACCCTGTGCAGCCTCAACGGGTGCATCGGTCGGGCGGCGGTCCTGGCCTCGCGGCGGGCGCTCACCGCGGCCACCGCGTCCACCCTCCGGGCGGGCCTCGCCACCCAGTTCGGCAGCGGCACGCTCCGGTGCACGCTCGGCATCGGCCGGCTTGTTGCGCTCGGCGCGCTCACCGCTGCGCTCGCCACGGCGACCATCGCGGCGGTTGCCATCACGGCCACCGTCACGGCCACCACGGCGCTCACCGCTGCGCTCGCCCTTGTCAGCCGGCTTGTCCAGCCGAGCCTCGGCGGGCGACTCGACCACTGGCGCAGCAGGTGCGGCCACGGCGGGAGCCGGCGCAGCCACCGGCGCGGGCGCCAGACCGAACAGACGCTTCATCCAGCCAAAGAAGCCAGTGCCTGCGGCCACAGCTTCCGGAGCGGGTGCAGGGGCGACCGGGGCCGGGGCCACCACGGGAGCCGGAGCAGCGACGATCGGTGCCGGTGCCGGCTCGACCTTCGGTGCAGCGACCGGTGCCGGCTGGTCCGGCAGCACACCACGGATCATCGGCGCCTGCTTGGGCTTGACGTTCTTCTCGCGGCGCGTGATGCCGACGTCGTCCTCCGGCTCCTCCACCATCGAGTAGCTCGACTGCAGGTTCTCCAGACGCGGGTCGTCGTGGCGCAGGCGCTCCAGCTTGTAGTTCGGCGTGTCGAGGTGCTTGTTCGGCACCAGCATCACCGTCACGCGCTGCTTGATCTCGATCTTGGTGATCTCGGGGCGCTTCTCGTTGAGCAGGAAGCTGGCCACCTCGACCGGCACCTGGACGTGGACCGCCGCCGTGCCTTCCTTCATCGACTCTTCCTGGATGATGCGCAGCGTCTGCAGCGCGGAAGACTCGGTGTCGCGGATGTGGCCGGTGCCGTTGCAGCGCGGGCAGGTGATGTGGCTGCCCTCGGACAGCGCCGGGCGCAGGCGCTGGCGGCTCATCTCCAGCAGGCCGAACTTGCTGATGGTCGAGAACTGCACGCGGGCACGGTCGTAGCGCAGCGCGTCGCGCAGCCGGGTCTCGACCTCGCGGCGGTTCTTCGACTCTTCCATGTCGATGAAGTCCACCACCAGCAGACCACCCAGGTCGCGCAGGCGGGCCTGTCGGGCGATCTCGTCGGCAGCTTCGAGGTTGGTGCGGGTCGCGGTCTCCTCGATGTCACCGCCACGGGTGGCGCGGGCCGAGTTCACGTCGATCGACACCAGGGCTTCGGTGTGGTCGATGACGATGGCGCCGCCGGACGGCAGATGCACCGTGCGGCTGAACGCGGTCTCGATCTGGTGCTCGATCTGGAAGCGGCTGAACAGCGGCGCGTCGTCGCGGTAACGCTTCACGCGGTTGGCCGTCTCGGGCATGACGTGCAGCATGAACTGCTTGGCCTGCTCGTAGATGTCGTCCGTGTCGATCAGGATCTCGCCGATGTCGGCGGTGAAGTAGTCGCGGATCGCACGGATCACCAGCGACGATTCCTGGTAAATCAGGTAGGCACCCTTGCCGCCCTTGGCCGCGTCGTCGATCGCGGTCCAGAGCTTGAGCATGTAGTTCAAGTCCCACTGCAGCTCCGGCGCCGTGCGGCCGATGCCGGCGGTGCGGGCGATCAGGCTCATGCCCTTGGGGTATTCGAGCTGTTCGAGGTTCTCTTTCAGCTCCTCGCGGTCCTCGCCCTCGATGCGGCGCGACACGCCACCACCGCGCGGGTTGTTGGGCATCAGCACGAGGTAGCGGCCGGCCAGCGAGACGAAGGTGGTCAGCGCCGCGCCCTTGTTGCCGCGCTCTTCCTTCTCGACCTGGACCAGCAGCTCCTGGCCTTCGCGGATGGCGTCCTGGATGCGCGCCGATCGGACATCGGTGCCTTCGCGGAAGTAGCTGCGGGCGATTTCCTTGAACGGCAGGAAGCCGTGGCGGTCTTCGCCGTAATCGACGAAGCAGGCTTCCAGCGACGGCTCGACGCGGGTGACGACGGCCTTGTAGATGTTGCCCTTGCGCTGTTCGCGCCCTTCGATCTCGGTTTCGAAGTCGATCAGTTTCTGACCGTCAACGATCGCCAGGCGGCGCTCTTCGGGCTGCGTGGCGTTGATCAGCATGCGTTTCATGCGTGTCTCTCCTCATGACTACTGTCTTCATGGGATGCACGAGGCCGCGCGGCAGAACCGGGAAGGAATCGCCCTGGACTGCGCCTCAGCGGCGCAGCGTTGGCGCGTGCGTCGAGCGGGATGCCGGGGCAGCAAACGCAGTGTCACCGTGTTGCAGGCCAGACAGCCGGCAGGGCACGGACCCACCATCCGACGCGCACGCTCTGGTGTGCGGCTCCGGCCGGGGACAACAGTCACCAGGGGCCAGGTCGGGAAGTGGACACTCGAAATCGTTCATGCGATGGCGTCGGTGCTCGGACGCGGGAGGCAGCCCTGGAGTGGAAGCTGCCGCCGGAAAACCTTGTGTCGGGGCTCTTTTGCGTGGTCTCTTTGCGTGCTGCCGACACATCCACGCCCTCACCTTGGGAGGGCGCACCACGCACCAGGCAACACACTGCATCAGCGTCTGGACCTGGCTTGCGCACACCTGCGGTGGCGCGGGCCGGTCCGACCACCCTGCGCGGCTGACTGCTTCTCAGTGCCCGCTAAACTCAGGCAAATCAAACACTTACAGCGCAATCGTGGTGCAACAGATTATAGGGGCAAAGCCTGGCCACCCCCGGCCCGGAAAAGCCGGGGCGAAACCCGCCACGCGCAAGGCTCCAGATGCGGGGGAATCGGCCGCCACGCCCCCCCAGGTGCGGCATCTGCTGGTGGACGAAGGCAGTGCGGGCCAGCGGCTGGACAACTTCCTGCTGCGCGAACTCAAGGGTGCGCCCAAGACGCTCGTCTACCGCATCATCCGCAGCGGCGAGGTGCGCATCAACAAGGGCCGCGCCAGTGCGGATTCCCGCGTCGAAGTGGGGGACGACGTGCGCGTGCCGCCGCTGCGTCTGAGCGAGCCGACGGTCTCGACCGCCCCGCCGCGCGAGTTCCCCATCCGCTTCGAGGACGAGCACCTGCTGGTGATCGACAAGCCGGCAGGGGTCGCGGTGCATGGCGGCTCGGGCGTCAGCCACGGCGTGATCGAGCAGTTGCGCCGGGCGCGTCCGCAGGCGAAGTTCCTGGAGCTGGTGCATCGGCTGGACAGGGAGACCTCGGGCCTGCTGCTGATCGCCAAGAAGCGCAGCGCCCTGACCCACCTGCAGGACCAGTTCCGCCAGCGCGAGACCGGCAAGACCTACGCCGCGCTGGTGCTCGGCGCCTGGCCGGCGGCGCGCAAGGTGATCGACGTGGCCTTGCACAAATACCTGGATGCGGCGGGCGAGCGCCGGGTGCGTGCGGTCGCGGCCGACCATCCCGACGGGCAGCGGTCGGTGTCGCTGGTGCGCATCGCGCAGGCCTACGCGGACTGCACGCTGCTGGACGTGACCATCAAGACCGGCCGCACACACCAGATCCGCGTGCATCTGCTGAGCGAAGGCCACGCCATCGTCGGCGACGACAAGTACGGCGACTTCGCGCTCAACAAGGCACTGGCCCGTGGCGACGCGCCCTGTGCGCCGGGGAGCCGCTTCGAGCGCATGTTCCTGCATGCCCGCCGCCTGGCCTTCGACCACCCCGTCACGGGCGAGCGCATCGAGCTGGAGGCGCCGCTGCCCCCGGAATGCACCGCCCTGCTCTCCCACCTGCGGCCCGCCGCCGCCAAGACCCCGCTCACGCCCACGCCATGACCGACCCCACCGCCTTCCGCCCGCGCCAGTACGACCTCATCGTCTTCGACTGGGACGGCACGCTCTACGACTCGACCGCACTGATCGTGCGCGCCATCCAGGCCGCATGCCGCGATCTGGGCGTGGACGTGCCGAGCGACGAAGCCGCGTCCTACGTGATCGGCCTCGGGCTGCAGGACGCGCTGATGCACGCTGTCCCTGGCCTGAGCCAGGACCGCTACCCTGAACTCGGCCGCCGCTACCGTCAGCACTATTTCAAGGAGCACGAGGAAGTGACGCTGTTCGCCGGTGTCCCCGATCTGCTGGCCGGGCTGCGAGAACGGCAACACTGGCTGGCGGTGGCGACCGGCAAGAACCGGCAGGGGCTGAACGACGCGCTACGCCTGTCCGGCCTGGCCCCACTGTTCGACGCGACGCGCACCGCCGACGAGACGCGCTCCAAGCCGCACCCGCAGATGCTGCACGAGCTGATGCGCGAGTTCGGGGTCGAGCCAGAACGCACGCTGATGGTCGGCGACACCACGCACGACCTGCAGCTCGCCGCCAACGCCGGGGCGCACAGCGTGGCCGTCACCTATGGTGCACACGAACACGCGCCGCTGCGGGAGCTGGGGCCGCGCCATGTCGCGCACTCGGTGGCCGAGCTGCGCGACTGGCTGAGGCAGCACGCCTGACGTTCGCCCTGCCTGGTGCAGATCGCGGCGCCTGAGGCGATCAGGTGGCGTGCCATGCGAGAACTTTTCAGTGGAGTTCTCGCACGGAAGACCCGGAGGAGGACGCACGCCCCGGCACACCACTGGACAACAAAAAAGCCCTAGAGCATTGATTCTCTAGGGCTTTCTGCTTTGGCTTGGACGTTTTTGAACGTCTTTGCACGTTGTCTTGGTGGCGCTTCACGGACTCGAACCGCGGACCTGTGGATTATGATTCCATCGCTCTAACCGACTGAGCTAAAGCGCCAACAGACCGCAATTATGCAGAGTCCCCACCGGGAGCGCAAGCGTTTTCCGCAGCAATATTTGGTTCGGGTCTTGCTACCCTCTGGGCTGGCGAACATCAGCGCCACTGTCCACCCCACCGCGAGACCTGCCCCATGAGCCCACTCCATTCGATTCCCGGCCGCACCAAGAAACTGCCCCCTCTGCGCGTGGGCGTGGGCGGGCCGGTCGGCTCGGGCAAGACGACGCTGGTCGAGATGCTGTGCAAGACGATGCGCGACCGCTGGGATCTCGTCGTCGTCACCAACGACATCTACACCAAGGAAGACCAGCGCCTGCTGACCGTGGCCGGTGCGCTGGAGCCAGAGCGCATCATGGGCGTGGAGACCGGCGGCTGCCCGCACACCGCCATCCGCGAGGACGCCTCGATCAACCTCGAAGCCGTCGACCGGATGCTGGAGAAATTCCCCGACGCCGACATCGTGTTCATCGAATCGGGAGGCGACAACCTGGCCGCCACCTTCAGCCCGGAACTGTCCGACCTGACGGTTTATGTCATCGACGTGGCGGCGGGCGAGAAGATCCCGCGCAAAGGCGGCCCCGGCATCACCAAGAGCGACCTGTTCGTCATCAACAAGACTGATCTGGCGCCCCATGTCGGCGCCAACCTGGACATCATGCGCACCGACACGGTGCGCATGCGCCCGAACCGCCCCTTCGTGATGACCAACCTCAAGACCCGCGACGGGCTGGCCGAGGTGATCGCGTTCATCGAGCAGCGGGGGCTGCTGGTCGCCTGACCCTTGCTGCGGTCGCTCAGTGCAGCGCGGGCAGGCTGCGCAGCGCCCGCACCACCCCCTCGCCGATGGCCGCACCGAACCGCTTGGCCAGCCGCTCGGCGACGTTTTCCTTGGTCGTGTAGTCGATGATTTCCTCGGCCTTGATCACCTCGCGGGCGACGTGGTCGAGGTTGCCCAGCCCGTCGGCCAAGCCCATCTTCACCGCTTCTTCGCCGCTCCAGAACAGGCCGCTGAAGGTCTCGGGGGTTTCCTTCAGGCGCTCGCCACGGCCTTCCTTGACGGTGTCGATGAACTGGCGGTGGATCTGGTCGAGCATGGTCTGGGCGAAGGCGCGCTGCTTCGGGTCTTCCGGCGAGAACGGGTCGAGCATGCCCTTGTTGCTGCCCGCGGTGAGCAGACGGCGCTCGACGCCCACCTTCTTCATCACCTCCTCGAAGCCGAAGCCATCCATCAGCACGCCGATCGAGCCGACGATGGACGCCTTGTCCACGTAGATCTCGTCGGCCGCGACGGCGATGTAGTAAGCCCCCGACGCAGCGCTTTCCTCCACGACCGCGTACACCTTCTTCTTGTGCTTGCCCTTCAGGCGGCGCAGTTCGTCGTAGACGATGCCGGCCTGCACCGGGCTGCCACCGGGGGAGTTGATGCGCAGCACCACCGCCTGCGCACCCTGGTCCTCGAAGGCGCTTTTCAGGCCCGACAGCAGCACCTCGGCACTGGCCTCGCTGCCCACGGCGATCTCGCCACGCAGATCCACCAGCGCCGTGTGCGGGCCGGTCGGCGCGCTGCTGTGGCGGTTCTCGGTCTGGATCGTCCAGGCGGCGAACAGACCCAGACCCAGCCAGCCGAGACGGAAGAACAGGCTCCAGCGGCGGGTGCTGCGCCGGTCGCGCAGGTAGTCGCGGGCGAACTGCTCCATCACATGGTCGAAGGCGCCGCGCGAGGCGGCGGGCATGGCCGCAGAGACGGGCGGTGGAGCGACCTGGGGGGCGGGTGTGACCGGTGCGTCGGAGGGAACCGTGGAGGGGGTGTCGTCTGGCTGGGTCATGGAAGCTTCAGTCGCCGAATGCCGGCGTCAAGGTGGCAGAAGGATACCAAGACACCTGTCCGTCACGCTCCTCGATCTGGAGTGGCTTGAGCCGCCGACCCCGGCATGGACCGCCCACGCAGTAGCCGGTCGCCGGTTCGTACGCCGCGCCGTGGATCGAGCAGAGGATCCACTGGCCGCTGTCGTCGAGGAACTGCCCTTCCTTCCAGTCCATCTCGGCCGGGACGTGGGCGCACTGGTTCAGGTAGCCGACCACCTGCCCGCCGTGGCGCAGCACGAAGCCGCGGGCGGGCTGGCCGTGTTCGAGCAGGTCGAAGACGTGGGCGGTGCCGCCGTCGGCGAGGTCGGCGGCAGGGCACAGTGGCAAGGCGGCGATGGTGGACGGGGCGGGCTGGGTCATGGGGGCGATTGTGCCGTTGCCGGGTGCTGGTCCCAATGCCAAGCGGCTTGTTTCATGGCTTGTTCTGGCGATGTTCCCGCCGTGACGCTGCCTAGACTGGCGGCCCATCCGCCCGAATCGCAGCGCCATGGCCGCCCTGCCCTGCCTCTCCCATGCTCCCTGTGTCACCACGGCCCGGACCACCGGGGCAGATCCGCAGGGTCGGCTCCCCCTGTCGCAGGCGGTGGCCGCTCGACTGCCGCCAATGCTGGCGGCATTGGCTCCGGCGCTCCCCCGCCATCCGCTGCATCCGCCACCGCACCACGACCTCCACGCTTGCGTGCAGCACGCGGAACACCTGCTCGTCAGGCACCGCCCAGGCGAGGTGCTCGACACGCTGGACCGTCTCGATGCCGACTTCCCACGCAGTGCAGCGTGGCACCTGACCCGTGCCAGTGCACTGAGCGCCTTGCACGATGACCGCCAGGCAGCACACGCGGCCAGCACTGCCCTGATCGACCCGAACGCCCCTCCAGGCAGCGTGCTGCACCGCCGTGCCCTGCTGCAACTCGGGCACAGCCTGACCCGCCAGCACGCCCACGCCGACGCCGCCTGGTGCTACCGCAGCCTCCTGGCCGAGCACCCGCAGGCCGTGGACGCCGCCTTGCACGCCGCCCTGGGCAGTGCCGCCTTGCTGGACTGGGAGCGCCTGCCCGCCGACCTCCACCGGCTGCAAGCGGCCGCACAACCCGGCGCCACCGCCTCGCTGACCCCGCAGGTGTGGCTGGATCCATGTGCCCTGTTGCCGCTGCTGGACGATCCGGCACTGCTGCGCTGGTACGCCGAGCTGGCCTGGGCCCAGCGCCATGGCAGCCGCCACCACGCCACACGGCTCCGTCCACCAGCACGCCAGGCGCCCCGACATGGCCGCTGGCGACTGGGCGTGCTGATGGGGGGCCGTGGGCGGGCACGGGTCGAGCGCGATACACCGGCCCTGGACCTGTTCACCTGGTTCGACCGGGCCGAGGTCGAGCTGTACTTCTACAGCGACGCATGGGCTGACCTCCCCGGCGCGGCCCCCCGTCATCCCCATCTGCGTGCGCACGCCACCGCCTGGCACGACAGCCGCCATCTGGACACCGACGACCTGGTCGGCGTGGTGCGGGGCGATCGCATCGACCTCCTGCTAGACCTCAGCCACAGCGGCGACGACACGCGGCTGGACGTGCTCAGCCAGCGGCCCGCGCCACTGCAGGTGGCCTGGACCCGCCATGCCGGTACCACGGGCCACCCCTGCATCGACTACCTGATCGGCGATCCCGTCACCACCCCGCTGACTGCGCAGCCGCAGTTCAGTGAATGCCTGGCCCAGCTGCCGCAGCGGCACTGGACCCCGACGCCACCCGATACCGGCACCCCGCCAGCCCCCACCCGCACCGCCTGTGGTCTGCCCGACAGCGCCCTGGTGCTGGCCTGCTTCACCCGGCCCGAGCGGCTCAACCCGACGCAGTTCCAGCAATGGTGTGCGCTGCTGCAGGCAGTCCCTGAGGCGGTGCTGTGGCTGCTCGCGCCGCAGCCGCAGGCACAGTCCCGCCTGCAGGACAGCCTGCACCGCGCCGGCCTGTCCCCGCAGCGGCTGGTCTTCGCCCCCTGGCAACCGCACGCCGCACACCAGGCGCGGCTGCCGCTGGCCGACCTGGTGCTCGACACCACGCCCGGCAACGCCGAGACCGCCGCGCGCGATGCGCTGCAGGCGGGCGTGCCGGTGCTGACCCAGACGGGACGCAGTGCCCCCGCACGCCGCACCGCCGCCTTGCTGCACCGCCTCGGACTGCACGCGCTCGCCTGCGAGACCCCGGAGCAGGCGCTGCGCACCGCCGTGCAGTTCCTGCGCGAGTCCGACACCCGGGCGTCGGTGCGGGCACAGCTACGCGACACCCTGGCCCACGCCAGCCCCCCCACCGACCTGCACCGCCACGCGCTGGACCTGCAACACCTGCTGCAGCGGATGCTCGCGCGGGCCGATGCCGGACGGCTCCCTGCCCCCCTGGCGGCCGCACCCAGCCCGAGGAGAACCTGACATGCCACGCCACACGGTCGCCGCCGTCCTGATCGTGCGAGATGAAGCGTCCGGCCTGCGCCGCACACTCGACAGCCTGCGTCCCTGGACCGATCGGCTGGTCGTGGTGGACACCGGCTCCCAGGACGACACCGTCGCCATCGCCCGTGCGGCCGGCGCCGAGGTGTCACACCTGACCTGGTGCGACGACTTCAGCGTGGCCCGCAACGCGGCGCTGGAGCGGGCGTGCGCGGACTGGCATGTCGTGCTCGATGGCGATGAGTGGCTGGCCCGAGGCGGCGAGACGCTGGCCACCCTGCGCACCCTGCGGCCGGATTTCGTCGGCGCCGTCCGTGTCGACAGCACGCACGGTGCATCGACCACCAGCACCGCCTCCAGCTGGATCAGCCGCATCCTGCCCGGTCACGTCCGCTACAGCGGGCGTGTCCACGAACAGCCCCAGCACACGCTGCCAGTGCGGCGGCTGCCCCTGCAGATCGGGCATGACGGCTACCAGCCCGCCGCGCTGGCGCGCAAGGCCGGGCGCAACGCTGGATTGCTCCAGCGGGCGCTGACCGAACACCCGGACGACCCCTATGTCTGGTACCAGCTCGGCAAGGACCACGATGTCTACCGCCGCCATGCCGAGGCGCTGGACTGCTTCGCCCAGGCCGAATCCCTGCTGCGCAGCGCCACCCCAGCCTGGCTGCACGACCTCAGCGTGCGCCGATTGCATGCCCTGAAATGCTGCGGTCGCCACGCCGAAGGGCTGGACCGGGCGGGTGTGGAGCTGGAACGCTGGACCCACTCGCCGGACTACCACTTCGCGCTGGGGGATCTGCTGCTCGACTGGGCAGCCTGCGAACCCCGCCACGCCAGCGCGCTGCTGCCCATGATCGAGCGCGCCTGGCTGCGCTGCCTGGAGATCGGCGAGCGGCCCGACCTCGAAGGTGCCGTACAGGGCCGAGGCAGCCACCTCGCCCGCCACAACCTGTGCGTGCTGCACCAGTTCAGCGGCGAAGTAGGCGGCATTGGCCAGCCTGATCCTGTCAATCCCGCAGGACAGCCTGCCTAGACTGGAGCGGACCCCCAGCCCGGAGCCCCTGTCCATGAACCTGCCGGATATCCACCTGTGCGTGATCCAGCCCCCGGGCCAGCCCCATGCGCTGAGCCTGATCGACCCCGCCCGCTACTTCCGCTACCAGTTCCGGCGGCTGGGTGCCCGGGTGAGCCTGTCCAAGAACCGGCTGCGCCATGACGCAATCAATTTCGTCTTCGGCGCACACCTCGATTTCGACGCTGACCAGTGCCTGCAGCACACCTGCGTGTTCGTGAACCTGGAATCACTGGGCCACGCAGGCTCGCAGGTCTCCACCGACTACCTGCAGCTGCTGCGCCGCTCGGCGGTGGTGGACCACGACCCCGCCAATCTGGAGTGCTACACCGACCACCCGGACGACGTGCCGCTGGTGCCTTTCGTCCACGCGCCCTACCTCGCCACCGACGCGCAGAGCCCCGCTCCCGCCGCGCTGGAGGACCGCCCCATCGACCTGCTGGTCCTCGGTGCGCAGAACGAGCGCATCCGCCGCTTCGTCAAGCGCATCGAGGACACCGGTGTGACGGTCAGCCAGTTCGACCGCCCGGTCTATGCCGGCGAGCGCGACGCCTATATCCGCCAGGCCAAGGCAGTGCTGCACCTGCGCCTGCACGACGGCAGCCGCTTCGACCCTGTGCCCTTCGCCCATTGCCTGAGCCTGGGCACCCCGGTCATCGCCGAGCGGGTACCCCATGCGCCGACGGCCGGCTTCTACGCGGACGCCGCCTGCTGGATCGATGCCGAGCAGGTCGGTGCTTTCTTCACGCAGACCTTCGGCACGCCACAGTGGTTCGCCCACGCCCGCACCCAGCTCGCACACTTCGAGGAGCTGGACCCGGCCGAAGCCTTCGCCGACATGCTGGCCTTCGTCAGCGGCTACGGCCAGACCAACGTGCGCACCCGCGACCCCGCGCCGTGGCGGCCGCTGCGGCTGAACCTGGCGGCAGGCACCGATTACCGCGTGGGCTGGCTCAACGTCGATCCGTGCCCGGAATCCGAACCGGACCTGCTGCTCGACCTCGGGCAAGCCCATGACTGGCCGCTGCTGGCCGACGGCACGCTGTGCGGTGCCGTGCGGCTGGAGCCAGACCAGTTCGCCGAGATCTGCGCCGGCAACGTGCTGGTGCGCACGCCGGATCTGGCCCGGCTGATGACCCACGCGCTGACGCTGCTGCGCGAAGGCGGGCGGCTGGTGGTCGAGGTGCCGTGCGAGCACTCGCCCAACGCCTGGCGTGACCCGACGCATGTGCGGGCGCTCAACGAAAATGCCTGGACCTGCTACACCGAGACCTTCTGGCAGCTCGGCTGGTTCACGCACCGCTTCCAGATCGAGAACTCCGGTTACCGCGATGCGAACCGACGCAACTGCCGGCGCGAGAAGGCGGCGACCATGGTGGTGGTGCTGCAGAAGGTGGCGACCACCCCAGCCGAGCGCACGCAGGCCCGCACGATGAGCCTGGACTGCCTGGTGCCCGATGACACCGTGCCGCCGCAGGACCAGCTCCTGCCCGCGGACAGCTCCGGCCCGCTGCAGGCGCTGCTGCAGCAGCGCGCCGCCACACGTGAATCACTGCTGGCGAGCCTGCACGACGCGGGCTGAAATGGATCAGCGGGTGGTGCGGTACGGCTCCTCGAAGTCCCGGAAATCCTGCTCCTCCAGCGCCTCGGCCACCCAAGCCGCCACACCGGGCGCGACCCAGACCTGCGCCACCCACTCGGCCACCCGTGGCGGCACGGGCAGCGCGTAGGTGCGCAGCCGGGCCACCACGGGCGCGAAATACGCATCCGCGATCGTGAACGTGCCGAACAGGAACGGCCCGCCGCTGTCGGCCAAGGCTTCACTCCACAGCGCCACCAGGCGGTCCAGATCGGCCTGTACCGCCGGCTGCTCCGCCAGCACCTGCGCGCCCACCTTGGGCAGCGACGCCTCGATGTTCATCGGACAGGCGTTGCGCAGCGCCCGGAAGCCGGCATGCATCTCGGCACACACCGAGCGGGCACGGGCACGCCGACGCGCATCCCGCGGCCACAGCGCCCGCTCCGGGTGGCGATCGGCCAAGTATTCCGCAATCGCCAGCGTGTCCCAGACCACCAGCCCGTCGTCGTCCACCAGCACCGGCACCGTGCCTGTCGGGCTGACCTGCGCCATCGTCGTCTTGAACACCGAGCCGGCATCGAAGCTGTCGAAGCGGACCATCACCTCGTCGAAGGGGATGCCGAACTGCCGCAGCAGCACCCACGGTCGCATGGACCAGGAGGAATAGTTCTTGTTGCCGATGTAGAGCTGCATGACGGGCCTTCTGTGCAATGGAGGTGCGATGGAGTGGTGTCGATGCTAAGCGGGTCGACCGGCGTTTCGGGTGACGATCCTGCATGGCATGCATGCGCCACCAGCATGCATGGGACACACCTCAATCGGCGTGGGCATCGGCCTCCGGGTCGGCCACGTCGCCGATCGCCGCCCGCGTCAGCGCGGCCTGCGCCAGCACCCAGTCGGCAAACGCCCGCACTTCAGGTCGCTGCACCGCGCCTGCCCCGCTGCCCGGCGGCACCAGCGGCACCAGCCAGTAACACGGCTCCGCCCAGCGCCGCCCAGCCAGCCCGAACGGCTCGACCAGGTCGCCACGCGCCAGCGCGTCATGCACCATCGCCAGCCGCGCCAATGCCACACCCTGCCCCGCCAGCGCCGCCTGCACCTGCTGGTGGGTGTAGTTGACGCTGATCCAGCGCCGCGGCGTCAGGTGTGGCAGACCGCAGCCGGACAGCCAGCGCGGCCAGGACAGCAGCGTGGAAGGCGAGTGCCCGTCGTCCATCTCCAGCAGCGTGTGCCCGATCAGGTCGGCCGGCTGCGACAGACGCGGCGCATGGCCCCGGCCGATCGCGTCCGCCAGCCCCGCGCTGACGACCGGCGTCAGCACCTCGCCGAACAGCCGCACCGCCCCGGCGGGCACCTTGTCGGCACTGCAGTGCCGCAACGCCACGTCCAGCTCGACATCCTCAGTCTCGACCAGCCGGTCCGAAGCGGCGATGCGCAGGTCCGCGTGGGGGTGCGCGCGCTCGAAATCCGGCAAGCGTGGCATCAGCCACAGCGAGGCAAACGAGGGAAACGTCGTCACGCTGACCATCGCCCGGCTGCCGGTCATGCGGATCTGGCGCACGCAGGTGTCCAGCCGCGCCAGCGCCGGCTGCACGGTGCGCTGCAGCGTCTGCCCGGCGATGGTCAGCTCGATCTTGCGCGTACCGCGGTGGAAAAGCTGAGCACCCAGCGCCTCCTCCAGTCCCTTGATCTGGCGGCTGATGGCCGGCTGGCTGAGGTGCAGTTCCTCGGCAGCGGCGCTGAAGCTCAGGCGCCGTGCCGCGGCCTCGAAGGTGCGCAGGCAGTCCAGCGCAAGGGGTCGGTTCGAGAAGCGATGCATGCGTGCATGGTATCCGTCACCCTGCACTGGGGATTTGCCGCGCAACTGCCGATAACCAGACACCATGGAACGTTGGTTACGTTCATTTACGATTCAGCTTCTCCGCTCTGCTGCCCGTCTGCCCCATGCAAGTCTCGATCGTCGTCCTGAACTACAACTACGCCCGCTTCGTCGGAGCGGCGATCGACTCCGCCCTGCGCCAGACGCTGCCGCAGGGCGACTGCGAGGTGATCGTGGTCGACAACGGCTCGACCGACGATTCGCTCTCGGTGATCGCCCGCTACGGCGACCGGGTGCGGCTGGTGCGCCAGGAGGTCAACATCGGCCAGGGCCAGGGCTACAACCTCGGCATCGCAGCCGCCCGCGGCGAATGGATCGTCTGGCTCGACGCCGACGACGTGCTCGACGACGACGCGATGACCACCTGCCTGTCGCTGGCTAACGCCGACACCGCCAAGGTCCACTATCCGATGCGATTGATCGACGCGGAAGGCCAGCCGCTGGGCGGCGTCATCCCGTTCCTGCGCCACGACGGCGATGTCGTGTCGATCATCGAGGCGCTCGGCCACTACGCCGGCCCGCCTGGCAGCGGCAACCTCTACCGCCGCTCGGCCGTCGCACCCTACTTTCCCGTCAAGCCTGAAGACTGGCCGATCTGCACCGACACCGTGCCCTTCATCACCGCGCCCTTCCACGGCCTCGTGGTCGGCGCCGACCGCCCGCTCGGCGGCTACCGGCTGCACCGCAAGCCCGACACGCAAGCCGCCCCCGGCTACCGCGGCAACTACAGCGGCAGCATCGGCCTGGAGGTCCGCCTGGTGGAAACCAGCCGCGACAAGACGATGGCCCTGCTGCGCGAACGCTCGGGCATCGTGGTGGACGGCCCTTTCCTGATGCTGCCCACCCATGTGCGCCACCGCATCACGTCGTGGCGCTGGGCGCGGGACGCGCACCCCTTCCCGGAGGACACCGCCGCGAGCCTGTGGCTGCTGATGCGCGATGCGCTCAAGGTCTGCCCTGGCTACAACGAGGTGCAGCGCGCCGCCATGCTCGCCTGGGCCAGCGGGGCGCTCTACCTGCCAGATGCGATGGCGGCGGCGGTGATGTCCACCAGCCGCGCCAACCCGGTCTGGGAAACGTTCACCCGCTGGACCAAGCGCCTCGGCGCCTGAGCCAGCGCGCCACCGCACCACCGAACACCCGCCTTCAACCTTCCACCCGATCCGCCGATCCTGCCGACATGACGACACGCTCCTCTGCCCTCGAATGCCGCTTCTGCCGGGCGCCGCTGCGCACCAGCTTCGTCGATCTGGGCATGAGCCCGCTGTGCCAGACGCACATCGCGCCGGACCAGCTCGCCGACATGGAGCCGTTCTTCCCGCTGCACGCCTACGTCTGCGACGACTGCCACCTGGTGCAGCTGCAGGAGTTCGTGGCGCCGGATTCGATCTTCAGCGAGTACGCCTACTTCTCGTCCTACTCGTCGAGCTGGGTCGAGCATGCGCGCCGTTACGCCGTGATGGCGGCGGATCGCTTCCAGCTAGGTGCGCACAGCCGCGTGATGGAGATCGCCAGCAACGACGGCTACCTGCTCCAGCACTTCGTCGCGGCCGGCATCCCGGTGCTGGGGATCGAGCCGGCTGCCAACGTCGCCAAGGTGGCGGTCGAGCGCGGCGTGCCGACGACGGTGCGTTTCATGGGCCGTGACTCCGCTGCGGACATCGCCCGCGAGCACGGCCAAGCCGACCTGCTGCTGGGCAACAACGTGCTCGCGCATGTGCCAGACCTGAACGACTTCGTCAGCGGCATGAAGCACCTGCTTGCACCGGGCGGCACCATCACCATGGAGTTCCCGCACCTGCTGCGCCTGATCGAAGGCGTGCAGTTCGACACCATCTACCACGAGCACTTCAGCTACCTGTCGCTGGTCACGGTCGAGCGGGTCTTCGCGCACCACGGCCTGACGCTGTTCGACGTGGAAGAGCTGCCCACGCACGGCGGCTCGCTGCGCATCTACGCCCGCCATGCCGAAGACACCGTGCGCCCGGTCGGCGAGCAGGTCCACGCCCTGCGCGAACGCGAGATCGCCGACGGCTTCCTCGGCAGCGAGCGGTACCAGGGCTTCGGCGACCGCGTGCGCGAGACCAAGCGCAAGCTGCTGGCCTTCCTCATCGACGCCAAGTCACGCGGCAAGACGGTGGTCGGCTACGGCGCGCCGGGCAAGGGCAACACGCTGCTGAACTACTGCGGCATCCGCACCGACTTCCTCGACTTCACGGTGGACGCCAACCCCTACAAGCAGGGCAAGTTCACCCCCGGCACCCGCATTCCCATCCTCGCGCCCGAGGCGATCCGGGAAGCGAAGCCCGACTACGTGCTGATCCTGCCGTGGAACCTGAAGGACGAGATCGCCCGCCAGGCCGACTACATCCGCGAATGGGGCGGCCAGTTCGTCGTGCCCATCCCCGAAGTCACCGTGTTCTGACCAGAGGCCATCCCATGAAAATTCTCGTCACCGGCACCGAGGGCTACATCGGCGCCCGCCTCGCTCCCTGGCTCGAAGCCGCGGGCCACGAAGTCACCGGCCTGGACATCGGCTACTACGGCGACGGCCGGCTCTACCACGACCCGCTCGCCACCCGCATCGGCGCCCGCACGCTGTGCAAGGACTTGCGCCACGTCGAGCCGGCCGACTTCGCGGGCTTCGACGCCGTGATCCACCTCGCCGAGCTGTCGAACGACCCGCTGGGCCAGAACCGCCCCGAGATCACGCTGAAGATCAACCACGAAGGCTCGCTGCGCATCGCCCGCGCCGCCCGCGAGGCGGGGGTGAAACGCTTCGTCTACGCCTCGTCGTGCAGCGTCTACGGCGTCGGCACGGGCGACTTCCTGGACGAACGCTCGCCGGTCAATCCGCAGACGACCTACGCCGTGTGCAAGACGCTGGTCGAGCGCGACGTGACGCCGATGGCCAGCAGCGACTTCAGCGTCGTCTTCCTGCGCAAC
>JAAFKB010000054.1 GCA_013299055.1 Sphaerotilus sp. | reverse complement strand
TGGCTGGCTGCTGGCGCCGGCGCTGATCGAGCAGGCGATGCGCCAGGTATTGGCATCGACATCGACATGACCCCATGACGTTCACCGTGATCCTCAATGGCGAGCCGGTCGAGTTGCCCGACGGCACGACGCTGGCCGCCCTCATCGCGCAGCGCGGCCTGTCGCCCGAGGCGGTTGGCACGGCGGTCAACGGCCGCCATGTGCTGCGCGCCGCCCGCGCCGAGCGGGTGCTGATCGACGGCGACACCGTCACGCTGTTCCAACCCATCGTCGGAGGCTGAGGCCATGAACCCCATCCTGCAACCCGCCCCGTGGACCGCCTACGGCGTCACGCTCCACAGCCGCCTGCTGCTCGGCACGGCCGGCTACCCGTCGCCCCAGGCGCTGCACGAGGCCATCGTCGCGTCGGGGACCGAGGTGGTGACCGTCGGCCTGCGCCGCATCCAGGCGGGCGCGGGCGACAACGGCCACATCGCCGCGATCCAGTCCGCCTTGCGCGAACGCGGCGCCCGGCTGCTGCCCAACACCGCCGGCTGCCGCACCGCCCGCGAGGCGATCGAGCTGTCGCACCTGGCCCGCGAGCTGTACGGCACGCCGTGGATCAAGCTCGAAGTCGTCGGCGACGAGCAGACGCTGCAGCCCGATCCGTGGGAGCTGGTCACCGCCGCCGAACAGCTCATCCACGACGGCTTCGCGGTCTTCCCGTACTGCACCGACGACCTCGTGACCTGCCAGCGCCTGCTGGACGTGGGCTGCGAGGTGCTGATGCCGTGGGGCGCGCCGATCGGCTCCGGGCAGGGGCTGATCAACCCGTGGGCGCTGCGCACGCTGCGGGAACGCTGGCCGGACGTGCCGATGGTGGTGGACGCTGGCATCGGCGCGCCCGCGCACGCGGTGCAGGCGATGGAACTCGGCTATGACGCGGTGCTGCTGAACTCGGCGGTGTCGCAGGCGCGCGAGCCGGTGCGCATGGCCGCCGCGTTCGGACAAGCGGTGCAGGCCGGACGGCTCGGGTTCGAGGCCGGCGTGATGGCGCCGCAGGCGATGGCCGTGGCGACCACGCCGGTCGGCGGGCGGCCGTTCCTGCTATGACGAGGCCTGTCCTCTGGAGCATCGCCGGCAACGACAGCGGCGGCGGTGCCGGCCTGAGCGCCGATGCGCGGGCGGCCGAGGGCTGCGCGGTCCACCTTTGCCCGGTCGTCGCGTCCATCACGGCACAGAACTCGCTGGGCGTGCAGCAGGTCGTGCCCGTGGCGCCGGAGGTGCTGGAGGCGCAGATCGCGGCGCTGGCGGACGACCTGCGCCCGGCGGTCATCAAGACTGGGCTGATCGGCAGCGTGGAGGGCCTTGCCGTGCTGGTGCGCTGGCTGGACCGGCTGGATGCGGACGGCGGGCCGCGGGTGCGGCTGGTGATCGATCCAGTGCTGGGTGCGAGCGCGGGCGGTGCGGCGTTCGCGGACGCGGCATTGATCGACGCTTACCGCGCATGCCTGTTGCCCCGTGCCGATCTGATCACCCCGAACCGGCGGGAGGCGGCGCGGTTGCTCGGTGTGCCCGAGTCGGTGGCGCTGGCCGAGGTTCCTGGGCAGGCGGCGGCACTGCGGGCGCTGGGCGTCGGAGCGGTCTGCATCACGGGGGGCGACAGTCCGGACGGGGCGGATGCGCTGGACTGGCTCGATACGCCGCACGCCCGTGGCTGGCTGTCGCTGCCGCGGCTCGGTGTCCGGCACACGCACGGGACCGGCTGCACCTTCGCCACCACGGCGGCCGCGGCGATGGCGCGGGGCTTCGTCGCGGCCGATGCGCTGGTGCTGGCCAAGATGGCGACGGCGGCGGGGCTGGCGGTCGGGCACGCGGCGGGGCAGGGCGTCGGGCCGGTCGGTTTCGATGCTGGCTTCGCGGCCGATCCACGCTGGCTGCCGCAGCTGGGTTGCGACGAGACGTTGCCGGACTCGCGGGTTTCGCCGCCGCCGTGGCCGTCCGGGCTGTACGCCATCGTCGATTCGGTGGCGCAGGCCGAGCCACTGTTCGCCGCCGCCGAGCCATTGCTGTGCGCGGTTCAACTGCGCATCAAGCGGGCGGTCCATGCCACGCTGGACGACACCGTGTTCGCCGAGGTGGTGCAGGCGCAGATTCACCGGGCGCTGGCACTGCAGGCCGCGCAGCCGGCCGGGGCGCGGCCGGTGCTGGTGATCAACGACCACCACGCGCTGGTGCTCGACGCGATCGACGCCGGTCGGCTGGACCCGGCGGCGCTGGCGCTGCACCTGGGGCAGGAGGACGTGCTGGCGCTGGGCACCGTGGGCCGACGGCGGCTGGCAGCGGCGCAGGCGCGGGGTCTGCGGCTGGGCGTGAGTTCGCACAGCCTGTGGGAGCTGTGCCGGGCGGCGGCGCTGTCGCCGTCGTACATCGCCTGCGGGCCGGTCTGGGCCACGACGACCAAGGACATGCCGTGGCACCCGCAAGGGCTGCACAACCTGCGCTGGTGGGCGGCGATGTCGCCGGTGCCGGTGGTGGGCATCGGCGGGTTGCTGGAGAGGGGGCAGGTCGAGGCGGTGGCGGCCACAGGGGCGGCGTGCGCCTGCCTCGTGCGGGCGCTGGTGACGTGGCCGGGTGAGGTCGAACCGGTGACCCGTCGGCTGGCCGAGGCAGAGACCGCCTGGCGGCGGGGGGTGGCGGGGGGGGGCGCCAAGGCTTCGATCGGCTGGCCGCAGCCGAGTCTGGACGGCTGAATGCCGCGGGTCAGTGGTCCACCGACGGCTGGCCGTGCGCCAAGCGACTGGGGTGGCCGGCGCACCAGGCGCGCACCTGCTCGGCGGGCATTGCCTTGCCGCAGGCCAGCCCCTGTGCCCCGTCGCAGCCGAGTTCGCCCAGCCATGCCAGCGTGCCGAGGTCGTCCACCCCGTCGGCCACGACCCGCGCTCCCCAGCCCCGCGCCAGGGCCACCAGTGCGCGCACGACGGCGGTGCGCTGCTCCAGCCGTGGCAGCAGCGCCAGCCCGCCCACGTCGAAGCGGAATTCGCCTACCGGGTCCAGTCCGGCCAGCGCCACGTGCAGGCTGAGTCCCGCGCCGCCATCGTGGATGGACAGCGCCACGCCCGCCCGCGTCAGCACCTCGATCACGTCGCCGCCGCGCTGGGCGATGGCCGCGGCATGGGCCTCGACCATGAAATGCTGGGCCGGCCAGCGGTGGCGGTCCAGCCGGGTCAGCAGCGCCTGGGCCAGTCCGGGTTCGTCCAGCAGCCGTCCCGGCAGCGACAGTGACAGCCGCTTGACCAGCCCCTGCTGGCGCCACGCCACCGCGCTGCGCAGCGCGGTGTCCGTGACGGCCAGCAGGTGCGCGACCAGCTCCTTGCGGCTGTTCTGGCCGGGGTGGGACATGCCGAGTTCGGTGGGCGCGAAGTCGTCCTGTGCGGGCGCGCCGCCTTGGGTGGTGATCTGCAGGCGCGACAGCGCGCCATCCCGCAGGTCCACCACCGGCTGGAACGTCACCCGCACGCCGCCCTCGCCCAGCGGGGCAAAGCCCGAGGGCGTGGGGAGGGCGCGGGGCTCGAACAGCGCCGTCACCACCTGCGCCTGGCGGGCCTGGTCGAGTGCGGTGCGGGCCTGCAGCAGCA
Organism: Sphaerotilus sp.; assembly: GCA_013299055.1. Lineage (GTDB taxonomy): Bacteria > Pseudomonadota > Gammaproteobacteria > Burkholderiales > Burkholderiaceae_C > Sphaerotilus. The sequence continues at coordinate 22,182 of JAAFKB010000054.1, read as the reverse complement.
GCGTGTCGGCGTCGTGGGCGTGGCGGGGACACAGCGCCACGCCGATGTGAACCTGCACACGGTCGGCAAACTCGGCTGCGATCTTCTGGCCCATCGCCATCAGGCCCGCCACCGACGGATTGCCGGGCAGCAGCGCCGCGAAATCGCAGGCGCTCATGCGCGAGAAGCTGTCGGTGCGGCGGCTCAGGCGGTGGAGCTGGCGGGCGAACTGCTGCATCACCTCTTCCATCGCCTGCGCCGACATGCCCGGCACGGCGGGGCTGGTGCCGAGGTACATGAGCGCGAACGCCGAGCCGCCGCGGGCCACGCCGGCTGTCGCCTGGCCCAGGCGGTCCAGCAGCAGATCCCGGTGCGGCAGGCCCGTGCGGGCGTCGATCAGGCCAAGTTGCCGCATGGTGGCGTCGTGGTCCTCGGCAAGCAGAGGGCCGTGTTCCATGACCACGATGCGCAGTTGATTCATGTCCGTCGATCCGCGGAAAAGGATAAGGCTGGGGATGGAAAAAATGCTAACACAGGGGGTTGGAGACGGCCGATACGAAAACGTTCCAGGACCGGTTATCAGGCTGGCTTCATCCAAAGCGTGACCATTTTCACGATAGTAGGCGCATCAGAGGTGGTTACAAGACGTAACTATGCGCCGTGCGCAGGAGGTGTTCCATGGAAGTGCTGGCTCAGATGGGGTGGCTGGAAGGGTGGATGGTGGCGCTGGCGGGAGTGGCGCTGGGTGGGTGGCTGGGGACGCTGTGGGCTGGGCATGCGCACCAGCGTGCGCTGGACACGGTCCACCAGCGGTGCTGGGATGCGCAGGCCAGCTGGCTGGCCGAACACGACGCGCAGTGGCGGCAGGCGCTGCAGGACAGCCAGACCGCGCAGGAGCGTGCCGCGGCGGCCGAGCAGGTGCTGGCGCATGGCCAGCGCGTGCAGGAGGAGACGGTGACGCGGGTGCGGCGCGAGCTGGACGCGGCGCGGGCCGGGAATCGGCAGGCCGAGCAGGCCTTGTGTCAGCAGCTGCTGGCGCAGGACCGGCAGATGGCGGCCGAGCGCAGCGCCTACCGGCGCGAGGTGCAGGCACTGCGGCTGCAGTGTGATGCCCTGGGGGAGCGCCTGGTGGCCGAGCGCGAGCTGCCGCGCATCGAAGCTCTGCAGCACCAGCAGGTCTGCGAGCACCGTGACCGGCTGCGCGAGGAAGTGGCCAAGCTGCTGGAGCTGCTGGAGCAGTCGGATACGGCGCAGGCGGCGCTGCAGCACCGTGCCAATGTGCTGGAGCAGCAGATGGTGGTGGGGCAGCGCCAGCTGGAGGAACTCCGCCACGCGCTGCTGCGCGAGCGCGAGCGCCAGGAGCGGCGGGTCTACCCGGCCCGGCTGCCGCCCGGCGCGCCGGACCGGCGGCTGCAGCGCCGCCAGACGCCGGCGCTGGCGGCCTGAGTGCCCGTCCGCCTGCGCGTGGCGGCTCAGATGGTGAAGGGCCGCTGCTTGAGGAAGCTCGCCGCGCTGCCCAGCACGAACAGGTTGGGTGTCTGCGTGGGCGGCAGGCCGGCGACGATCAGGTGGCGGAACTGGGTGTAGTTGCCGGTGAAGCCGCCGTTGTTCCACACCTGCAGCAGCCGGCCGGTGAAGGCGCCGTTGAAATCGCCGTCCATCGAGGTCTGGTTGTCCTGGCAGCCCGAGATCAGGATCACGGCCGGACCGAAGCTGCCCACCACCGCGGTGAGGCGGCTGCTGTCGACCGCCACCTGTGCCAGCGCCGCGTCCGGGTCGACCACGCCGGCCTTGCCCGCTTCGGCGACGACGGCGTGCTGCAGGCCATCGTAGAACGCCTGGTGGGTGCGGTAGGTGCGCCGGGCGATCGCCGGGGGCATCATGCGCGGACGCGGGCCGCCGGGCTGGGCGGGGGCGGGCACGGCGTCGCGGGTGACGGTGCCGCTGTGGCAGCTGTCGGACAGCACCAGGATGCGCACCCCGGTGGCGAACTTGCTCAGCTCCAGGTACAGCTCGTCGTCGATGAGCTGGCTGTCCCACAGGCACCAGGTCTCGTCCTTGCGGTCGATCTCCTCGCCGGTGACATCGGCCACCTGTCCCCCATGGCCCGAGAAGCTCAGGAAGAAGAAATCGCCTTTCTTCAGTGTCCTGGCCGCCTTGCGCAGCGCGGTCAGCACGGTGGCACGTGTCGCCTGGGCCGTGAGCAGCACCGTCGGTTTCATGCCCCTGGCCTTGGCGATGGCCTGCATGTCCTCGGCGTCGGCTTCGCAGGCGGCGAGTTCGCCGCTCCAGCCTTGGTAGTGGACGGGGTTGACGGCGTTCAGGCCGATGTGCAGCGACAGGGCGGCGGGTCTGGTGGCGGCGACGGTGGCCCGGGTCTTGGTGGCGGTGGACATGACAGCATCCCTTGGTAAAGCCGTGTGGTGAAGCGGTGAAATCCGAATGTGATGGATTGCGCACCTTCGGCCTCTCCCAGAGGCGCTTCTTGCTGTGCAAAGTTCACGGTAATCTGGCGCGCCGTGTCCGCCACCCCCCGCGTAGAATCGCCGCGCCCCTGTCTTCGAGAGCCTGTGCCTCATGGATATCTTCGACTACGACAACGTCCTGCTCCTGCCCCGCCGCTGCCGCGTGGACAGCCGCAGCGAGTGCGACACTGCGGTGGAGTTCGGTGGTCGCCGCTTCCACCTGCCGGTGGTGCCGGCGAACATGAAGACGGTGCTGGACGCGCCACTGGCCGCCTGGCTGGCCGCGAACGGCTACTTCTACGTGATGCACCGCTTCGATCTGGACAACGTGGCCTTCGCCCGTGCGATGCGCGCACAAGGTCTGTTCGTCTCGATCAGCTCTGGTGTCAAGCCAGCCGACATGGCGGTGGTCGACCAGCTTGCCGCCGAGGGCGTGGGCGCCGACTACATCACCATCGACATTGCCCATGGCCACGCCGACAGCGTGCGCCGCATGATCGAGCACATCAAGGCGAAGCTGCCCGATACCTTCGTCATCGCCGGCAACGTCGGCACGCCCGAGGCGGTGATCGACCTCGAAGCCTGGGGCGCGGATGCGACCAAGATCGGCATCGGCCCGGGCAAGGTCTGCATCACGCGGCTGAAGACCGGCTTCGGCACGGGCGGCTGGCAGCTCTCGGCGCTGAAGTGGTGTGCCCGCGTGGCAACGAAACCGATGATCGCGGACGGCGGCATCCGGCACCACGGCGACATCGCCAAGAGCGTGCGCTTCGGGGCGGCGATGGTGATGATCGGCTCGCTGTTCGCCGGCCACGAGGAGTCGCCGGGCCGCACGGTCGAGGTCGATGGCCAGCTCTACAAGGAGTACTACGGCTCGGCCAGCGACTTCAACAAGGGCGAGTACCGCCACGTCGAGGGCAAGCGCATCCTGGAGCCGGTCAAGGGCCCGCTCTCCGACACGCTGCGCGAGATGCGCGAAGACCTGCAAAGCTCCATCTCGTATGCCGGCGGCACGAAGCTCGCCGACATCCGCCGCGTCAACTATGTGATTCTGGGTGGAGATAACGCGGGGGAACATCTGCTGATGTGAGCGCCTCCTGGACGGTGTCCGGCGTGCCGGGGCGGCCGTAGAGATAGCCCTGCACGATGTCGCACTGGTGTTCGCGCAGGAAGCGGATCTGGGCTTCGTTCTCTACCCCTTCGGCCACGACCGGCACGCCCAGCCCGTGCGCCAGCGCGATCGTGGCACGCACGATCGCCGCGCCGTTCGGGTCGCGGTGGATGTCGGCGATGAAGCTGGGGTCGATCTTGATCTGGTCCACCGGGAACCGCTTGAGGTGGGCCAGCGACGAGAACCCGGTGCCGAAGTCGTCCAGCGCGATGGCCACGCCGAGCTGACGCAGGCGCATCAGCAGCTGTTTCAGGTGGTCGAGATCGGCCATCGCGGTGCTCTCGGTGATCTCCACCTTCAGCAGCGACGCGGGCACATCGGCGTCCTTCAGTGCCCCGGCGATCACGTCGATCAACTGCGAGTCCATGCACTGACGCGCCGAGACATTGACCGACACCGGCACCGGGGTCACGCCGGCGTCGATCCAGCGCCGGATCTGTGCCGTGGCTTCGCGGATCACCCAGTTGCCCACGGCCACGATCAGCCCGGTCTCCTCGGTGATCGACAGGAAGCGCGCCGGGGCCCACAGCTCGCCGTCGTCCTGCCGCCAGCGCAGCAGGGCTTCCAGACCGATCGGCCGGCCGGTGCGCAGGTCGGTCTGGATCTGGTAGTGCAGCACGAACTCGTCCGATTCGAGTGCGTGGCGCAGCCGGTTCTCCAGCGCCAGCCAGTCGCGCGTGAGCGTGGACATGCCGGAGGTGTAGAACTCGAAGCGTCCGCCGCCGGCGGTCTTGGCGCGTGACATGGCGGCCTCGGCCATCGTCAGCAGGCTGTCGGCGGTCTGCGCGTCGTCCGGCGAGAGCGCGATGCCGATGCTGCAGGTGCAGGCGATGGCGACATCGTCCACCCGCATGTCGCGGGCGACCACGTCGATGAGCTGTGCGGCCAGCGCGGCGACCACCTCGCGGGAGGTCATGTCCTCGATCAGCACGACGAACTGGTCGTTGCCCCAGCGCGCGAGGGTGTCGTGGGCACGGAAGACGCGGCGCATCCGGGCAGCGATCACCTCCAGCACCTCGTCGCCCTGGCGCTGGCCGAGGCTGTCGTTGATGCGGCCGAAGCGGTCCAGGTCGATGAACAGGACCGCCAGCGCCTGGTGCTGGTGGTGGCCGTGGGCCAGGGCATGGGCCAGCAGGTTGGTCAGCAGCACGCGGTTGGGCAGACCGGTGAGGCGGTCGTGGGTGCTGCCGTGCGCGATGCGCTGCTCGGCTCGCGCAGTGGCGGTGACATCGGTCAGCACGACCACCACCCCGCGCTCGGTGGCTGCGCTGGCCCGCATCGGACTCACGACGACGCGGGCGAGGTGCTCGCCGTCGCGGGTGTCCAGGTGCAGCACGGCGTCGATCGCCACCACCCGTTGCTCGGCATGGCTGGTCTGGATCGCCTGGAGCAGGGTCTGCTCGTCTGGCCCGTACAGGCGCAGGACCGACTGGATGGGTTGGCCCTGGTGGGGTGTCGGGGCGTCTGGCCGCAGCAGCCGCTCGGCACTCGGGTTGGTGTAGCGCAGCCAGTGGCGGTGGTCCAGCGTGATCACGGCGTCGGTCAGCGTCTGCAGGGTGGCCTGGGCCAGGCTGCGCTCACGGCGTAGCGCGGTGCGGGTGGCGTGCAGCTCCAGCGCCCGGCTGGCCAGGACCACCACCGCCCAGCCCAGGGTCATGGCCCCGAGCGGCAGCCAGACCTGCCCCCACGCCAGCGCCCCCGCTTGCACCAGCAGCGGCACGGGCAGCAGCCACAGCAGCACCCTGCACCGCAGTCCGAACCGGCGCATGAGCCGCTGCCCGAACAGCGCAGCCAGGACCAGCGGCAGCAGGTTGGCGGCCAGCACGGCGGGGGGGCTGGCCTCGGTGAGGAGCTGTTGGCGGTCCACGGCCTGGTGCAGGCGCGCCTGCCAGTGGACGGTGCTCAGCGTGGTGCGGCCCTGTGGTCCGGGAACGGACACCACGGGGTCGATGCCACGCGCGGTGAGTCCCACCCAGACGACCCGCCCGGTGAGCCGTGTCGACAGGCTCGGGTCGCGCAGAAGTTCGGAGGCGGACATCTGCTCGACTGGCGCCATTCCGGCGGGCACCAGCTGCAGCTGGTCGTGCCACCAGCCGGTCCGGGCGGGCGGGCGAGAGGCCGCGGCCGGGGAGGCTGTCGCGCGGGTGGCGCTGACGCGCTGCACCGCCAGTGGCATGGCATCCCAGGCGGCCGGACCGCTGCCTGCCACCAGCGCCACCCTGCGCACCTGGCCGTCGAGGTCGACTGGCACCTCGGCATGTCCGATGGCGGCGGCCACCTGGGACAGGCTGGACAGCGGCCGCAGCACGTCGAGCTGGCCTGCAGGCCCGCGCCCGCCTGGCAGCACCGGCAGCACGACCTGCCCGTGGGCGGCGATCGCCTGGGCCAGGCGGGCATCTTCGGCGGGATCGCTGGCCGGTTCGGCAAACAGCACGTTGTAGCCCACCGCCTGCGTGCCGGCCTGGCGCAGCACGTCGATCAGTTCGGCGTGCCGCTGGCGAGGCCAGGGCCAGCGGCCCAGTGCCTGCAGGCTGGTGTCGTCGATCGCGACCACGATGCTGTCGGCTGCATGCTCCTGCGGTGTCCAGGGGGCCACGACCACACGGTTGAGCAGGTCCAGCACGGCGAGATCGACCCGCTCGACCAGCGGCTTCGCCGCCAGCAGCAGCAGCGCCGACAGACCCGCTGCCAGCCACCAGGGGGCTGACATCCGCCGCAGCGCAGACAAGCGTTCGGGCAGCGAGGACCGCACGTTCACGGGCTGGACTCCTCGTGCGGCTGCACCGGCACGGCATGGAGGAACCCCTCCGGGGTGTCCGCCACACTGCGTCCGGCGGCGGCGAGCAGCAAGACGAGCAGGGCGGCGGTGGGGGCGGGTCGCAGGAAGCGCATGGGCGGCAGGTCAGCGTCTGTCCGGGCTGGCGTCCCGGAAGTGACAGATTCGACCCATCCATCTTATGCGTTGCCGTGGCGCCGGCCATGGTGTGGAACCCGCAATCCGCGGCAATCCACGGCAGTCGGCACGTTCCCGCCACATGCCGCTCCGTGTGTTCCCCTGGATCAGGTACCCGGCTCGGCTACTGGCCGGTATGCCAGCCGCACATAGATCGGCGCGAACGCCGCGGCCTGCGTGATCTCCAGCAGTCGCTCGCGGGCCAGCTCCAGCAGGGCGATGAAGGTCACGACCAGCACCGGCGTGCCGCGTGTCGTGTCGAACAGGTCGCGGAATTCGACGAAGCGCCGCCCCTGCAACGCCCGCAGCACCAGCGTCATGTGCTCACGCACCGACAGCGCCTCGCGGCCGATCTGGTGGCGCTGCGTCAGCCTGGCGCGCTGCAGCACGTCGGCCCAGGCGTCGCGCAGGTCGACCGCCCGCACCTCCGGCAGCCGCGCTTCCAGTGCCTGCTCGATGTGGACGGCGGCTGCCAGCAGGTCACGCCCCACGAGGGGCAGCTGGTCGATCTGGTGCGCGCCGAGCTTGATGCGCTCGTACTCCAGCAGCCGGCGCACCAGCTCCGCGCGCGGATCGGCGGCCTCCGGGTCGGCGGCGGTGGTCTTCGGGGGCAGCAGCATGCGCGACTTGATCTCGATCAGCATCGCGGCCATGAGCAGGTATTCGGCGGCGAGTTCGAGGTGGTGTTCGCGCAATTGATCGACGTAGGCCAGGTACTGGCGCGTCACCTCGGCCATCGGGATGTCGAGGATGTTGAAGTTCTGCCGCCGGATCAGGTAGAGCAGCAGGTCCAGCGGTCCCTCGAAGGCGTCGAGGTAGACCGCCAGCGCTTCGGGCGGGATGTAGAGATCCTGTGGGAGCGCGAACAGCGGCTCGCCGTACAGCCGCGCCAGGGCCAGCGCGGCCGGATCGTCCACGTCGGCCGTGGTCAACCCTTGGTCTGGTAGACGTAAGGCTGCTGCGGCACGCGGGCGGTGTTGAACTCACCCTGTGCGCTGCGGTCCTGCTCGCGGTCCCACAGCAGGTTGCGGCCTTCGCGCTGGCGCTGCTCCAGCTTCGGATCCTGCTGCTTCAGGCTCTCGATGAACTGGGTGGTCTCGGACTTGTAGTGCTTCCAGAAGAGCGGCATGGTGGTGTGGCGGCGCAAAGGCAGCAGGGATAGAGTAGGCGGTTGATTTTACAGGCCCACCCGGCGCGTCCCCATGCAAGAAATCGAACTCAAGTTCCAGGTGCCTTCCGAGGCTCGCCTCCGCCTGACCGAGGCACTGTCCGGCACCGACACCCGCACCACCCGGCTGCGCGCCCGCTACTTCGACACCACCGACCGCCTGCTGGCGCGCTCGGCCTTCGCGCTGCGGCTGCGGCAGGAGGGCGACGGGTGGGTGCAGACGCTCAAGGGACGTGGCGATGGCCTGATGGCACGGCTGGAGCACAACGCCCCGCTCGGCACGGACACGGGTGACACGGCCCCCGTGCTGTCGCTCGAACGCCACGCGGGCACCCCCGCCGGCGCAGCCCTGATCGCCTTGCTCGACCGTGCCGGGCGCACTCCCGCCGATCTGGTCCTGCAGTTCTCCACCGACATCACCCGCACCCACGCCGAGGTGCAGGCCGAAGGTGCCGTGGTCGAGCTGGCGCTGGATGTCGGGCAGATCGAGGGCGGTGGCCAGACGCTGCCGGTGTGGGAGATCGAGTTCGAGCTGGTCAGCGGGTCGGCCGAGGGCTTGCTGTCGCTGGCCTATCTGTGGACGGAGGCGTTCGGTTTGTGGCTGGATCTGCGCAGCAAGGCCGAGCGCGGCGACCGGCTGGCACGGCAGCGCACGCACGGTGAGGTGCCCGCGATTCGCCCTGTGGAGACCGGGCTGCCCTGGTCACGGCAGGTGGCCGCCGCACTGGCCCCGGTGCTGGCGCTGGTGGGCGATGTGGCGGAGGGACTGGCGTCTTCGGCCCAGCAGGTGGCGCTGGCACAGGCGCTGGTGGTGCTGCTGGACGTGCTGCGGCGTGACCCGGCTGCAGCCGATGTGGTCGAACCCGTGACCCTGCTGGCCGGGCTGGTGTTCGACGCGGAGGCTTGGCGCATGGAGGGTACGCAGGCGCTGTGGTTCAACCTGCTGGACTGGAGCCTGCCGGACGCCCGCTGAGCGCCAGCGCGGCGGCCAGCGTGGGCGCGATGCCATCCGCACCCAGCAGCGTGTCGAAGCCGGAGCGGCTCAGCAGCGAGCGAGGCTGTTCGTTGAGCGCCGCCACGATCAGGCGCACGCCGCGCCGCTGCAGTTGGCGGTGGAGCTGCACCAGCGCGTCCACGCCGGAGGTGTCGACCGAGACCAGCCGGTGCATCTCCAGCACCAGCACCCGCGTGTCCGCCCGCAGCCGCTCGGGCAGCGATTCGATCTTGCCCACCGCACCGAAGAACAGCGTGCCGTAGACGCTGTGGACCTCGACGTCCGGCGTGGTGCAGGCCAGCGGCTCTACCTGGAACAACTGGCTCATCCGCCAGATGAAGAACCCGCAGGCCAGCAGCAGCCCTGCCTCCACCGCGATCGTCAGATCGAACACGACGGTGAGGAAGAACGTGCCCAGCAGCACTGCGCGGTACGGCAGCTTGAAGTGCCGCAGCCGGGCGAACTCGTGCCACTCGCCCATGTTCCAGGCCACGAACAGCAGGATGCCGGCCAGCACCGCCAGCGGCACGTTCATCGCCAGCGGTGCGGCCACCAGCATGATCGCCAGCAGCGCCACGGCATGCACCATCCCCGCTACGGGGGAGACGGCACCCGCCCGCACGTTGGTGACGGTGCGGGCGATGGTGCCGGTGGCCGGGATGCCGCCGAAGAAGGGCACGACGAAGTTGGCCACACCCTGCGCCATCAGCTCCTGGTTGGGGTCGTGGCGCGGGAAATCACCCATGTTGTCGGCCACGCGGGCGCACAGCAGCGACTCGATCGCCCCCAGCAGCGCGATCGTCAGCGTCGGCATGAGGAGCTGCTTGGCGGTGGCCCAGGTGAACTCGGGGAGGTCGAACGCAGGAAGGGCCTGCGGGATGCCGCCGAAGCGCGAGCCGATCGTCTCCACCGGCAGGTTGAACACGGTGCTTGCCAGCGTCAGCGAGATCAGCGCGACGATCGGCCCCGGCACGCGCGAGATGACGCGGGCGCTGCGGCCTTCGACCAGCTCGGTGGGCAGGATCGTGCCGGGCTTGAACAGCTTCGTCCACGCGAACAGGCCCACCAGACACGCCATGCCCAGCGCGAACGCCCAGGGGTTGAAGCTGTCCGCATGAACCCAGAGCGTGCGGATCTGGGCGAAGAAGTCGGCGGGCATCTTGGCGATGTCCAGCCCGAACAGGTCGCGCAGCTGCGACAGCCCGATCAGCACCGCGATGCCGTTGGTGAAGCCGATGACGATCGACACCGGGATGTAGCGCACCATGCCGCCGAGCTTGAGCAGCCCCATCGTGAACAGCAGCACCCCCGCGAGCATCGTGGCGATCAGCAGGTTGGCCAGGCCGTAGCGTTCGATGATGCCGTAGATGATGACGATGAACGCCCCGGCGGGTCCGCCGATCTGTACCGGCGAGCCGCCGAGTGCGGAGATCAGGAAGCCCGCGATGATGGCCGTGTAGAGACCCTGCTCCGGCTTGACGCCGCTGGCGATCGCGAAGGCCATGGCCAGCGGCAGGGCCACGATGCCGACGGTGGCGCCAGCACCGAGGTCGGCCAGGAAGCGCGCCCGGTCGTAGCCGCGCAGGGTGTCGGCCAGGCGTGGGCGGAAGCGATGTAGCCGCGTGGTCCAGGCGGGCATCGAGAACGGGGTGGCGGACAGTGACACGGTGACTCCGGAAGCGGGACGGACCGCCCGCGTGGTGTGGCGAGCGGGGCAGGCGTCAGAGGCTTCGGGGTCGCGGTGGGCCGCAGTGGTGGCGCTGCGCGATGAAGCGCCGCCGCCGGCTGATCGGCCGGACGGACTGGCGTGGGCCGGTCACTGCATGCATGGCCCGATTGTGCCTCTGGGCGATGCACCTGCGCCGGCGTTTGCCCTGTTGCGCTGTCGCGGGGATCCGACGGTGCGGGACACCCGGATCGGCACCGCAGGGCGCTGGAGTCATGCGCTCATTCGCAGCGGAAGCTGGCGGCTTGCTCCACGTCACCGCCCTGGTAGCGGGCGACCTGGGGCCATGCGCACAGCGGCCGGCTGCGCTCGGGCGACCAGCCAGCGGGCACGTCCGTGTTGGCGCCGCCCGCGTTGGCGGGGCCGCGCACCTGGGCGGTCGGGCTGGCGGGCGCCTTGCCTTGCTCGACCCAGTCCACCAGCGGCTGCAGCAGGTTGAACTGGTCCGTCGAGGGGCCGCCACCGCAGTGGTTCATGCCGGGCACGAGGTAGAGCTGCGCGAAGTCGTCGGCGCGGCCCCCCGCGTGCTTCTGCAGGTCGCGGTACCACTCGACGCTGGCCTCGGGCGAGAACACGCCGTCGCTGGTGCCGTGCCAGACCATCAGCTTGGCGCCGCGCTCGCGCAGGCGGCCAAGTTTGGCGGGCTGGGGCGGCGCCATGAACTGCATCGCCGACTCGGTGAACGTCGCGTCGGTGCGGAAGATGCCGGGCGCGTCGCGGTCCATGCTGAAGTTCAGCGCGTAGCCGAGCGTGTCCTTCATCATCTCCTTCGGCGCAGGCGGCACCATGAAGACATAGCCCACCGCCACCGGATCGCGGTTGGTCACCGAGTAGACGAACTTCCAGTTGGCCCAGTCCTCCGACGCGAAGCCGGGGTCGGCGGGGAAGGTGGTGTAGAGCGCCTTGCCGGACGAGTCGCGCGCGCCGGCCAGCACGTTGCCGAGCGCGGTCTTCTGCGCCCCCGTCAGGCACTGGCCGGTGCGGGTGCTGCCGTCGCAGCTCGGCACGTCGCGCTGCAGGTCGAACGCCTTCTGGCACGCCGCCGAGTCCAGCACCATCCCGTCGGCCACGCCGTCCAGCGCGTCGCAGCGGCCGATCACCTTCTGCGCCAGCATCTGCCGCTCGGCCGGGGTGAGGGCGGTCTTCAGATCCTTGGGGTCGGTGGCGACGCGGGCGAACTGCTGCGCGCCGTAGAGCTGCGCCACGGCGGCTTGCGGCAGGTTGTAGCCGGGGGCGCCGGCGAGGATGCCGTCGTAGGCGTCAGGCAGCCGGGCGGCCGTCACCATCGCATGGCGCCCGCCGTTCGAGCAGCCGGCGAAGTACGAGCGATCCGCCGGCCGCCCGTAGCCGGCGGCCACCAGCGCCTTGGCCATCGGCGTGAGCTTGGCCACCGCCTGGTAGCCGTAGTCCAGCCGCGCCTGCGGGTCGAGGCCGAACAGCGGCAACTGCTTGACGTTGTGGCCCGCGTCGGAACTCAGCACCGCGAAGCCCATCTGCAGCGCGTTCGTCATCGACCCCCGGCCGCCGACGCCCCCCGTCGCGGGCGCGAGGATGCCGTCGAGGCCGCCGTTGGCCTGGTGGAGGAAGCGCCCGTTCCAGTTCCACGGCATGCGCATCTCGAAGCCGATGGCGTAGGTCTGGCCATCGACCGCGCTGGTGCGCTCGTGCATCGTGCCGACGACACGGCAGTGGGCGCCGACCGGCTGGCCCGCGACCTTCAGCGCGTCGGCGGCGATCAGCTCGGTGGCGGTGATCTTCGTCGCGCCGAACTGGAAGCGGCTGGCGAGGTCGGTGCAGTGCTGGAGCGCACCGGCCTTGGCGGCGGCCATCGGGGTGGCGGGCGCGGCGGGGCTGCTGTGCTGCATCGGCAGGCTGCAGGCGGTCAGCAGCGCGGCGGCGGTGGCCGCAGAGGCCAGGGGCGTCAGGCGGTGGAGCTGGGTGTGCATAGGGATCAACCTAACAGTTGTTTGGTTTTGATGGGCGACACTGTAGGCACCTGACCTTGATGCTTCCATGCGCACAAACCCGCCCCCTGAACCCTCCGCCCGCAAGCAGCACCTGCTGCAGGCAGCGGCACGGGTCTTTGACGCCCATGGCTACAAGGCGGCGACGCTGCGCCAGATCGCCGACGAGGCGGGCATCCTGGCCGGGTCGGTCTATCACCACGTCGAGTCGAAGGAGGCGCTGTACCTGGAGGTCCACCGCACTGGCTACCTGCGCATGCAGGCGGCGGTGGCGCGCGTTCTGGACGGGCATGACGACCCGTGGATGCGACTGGAGCTGGCGTGTCGGGCGCACTTGGCGGAGATGCTGGAGGGCGATCCGATCGCGCGTGTCACCGGGCAGGGGCTGATGGAGCCGCGTGACGGGCCGGTGCATGTGGCACTCGGGCCGCTGCGCAGCGACTACGAGGCGATGTGGGCGGGGCTGGTGGAAGCACTGCCGCTGCCGGACGGGCTGGACCGGCGGGTGCTGCGGCTGAACCTGATCGGGGCGCTGAACTGGACACGCACCTGGTACCGGGCCGATGGGGCGCTGCGGCCGGTCGAGCTGGCGGCGCAGCTCGTGGGGATGATGCGCCGCTGAAGTCAGCCGTGGATGTAGCGGCTGAAGACCTCGCCGAAATCACGCCGGGTGTGGCGGTCGAGCACGGTCTGGTTGAGGTTGTCGAGCAGGGCGTTGAACTGGTCGGGCAGGTCACGCGGCATGCCAGCCTGTCCGATCTTGTACATGGAGGACATCGCGGCCAGCACCTTCAGCGCGTTCTGGCGGCCCGCCTCGTCACGCGCCTGCAGCCGACCGATGGCGATCAGCGCCTTGTAGACATCCTTGAGCTGTTCGAGGAACTGCTTGCGCACGTCGATGCTGAACACCGTGCCGCCGATCGAGAACTTCAGCTCCACGTCCATGTCCACCGTGCCGGCGGTCTCGATGGTCACGCGGTCGATCTGGGCGTCGGCATATTCGTGGCGGCGGATCGTGCGCTTGGACGAGACGGCCGAGTCCCCATCGACGTGGATCAGTGCCAAGTTGGTGAAGCAGTATTCATCCTTCTTCGACTTGATCAGGAAGAAGATCTTTTCCCCGTCCTCGTGGAAGAGGTAGTCGTCGGCATCGACGCTGCCGAAGTCCTTGGGCTGGATGATGGATCCGATGTCGCTCAGGCCGAGGGCTTCGGAGGCGAGTTTCTTGAACATGGGCGGGACTCCTGGCGGGTGGGTGGATCTCAGGCGGAAGCGTCGTGCTCGACGCGGGTCGGCGTGCTCCCCAGTTCACGCTCGATCTGCTCGATGCTGGGCAGGTTGGTCTGCAGCTCGGGCGGCAGTGACGCGATCAACTGGTATTCGGCCACGCCGATGGGCTGGGTGCTGTTGCGCAGGGCGTACTCGGCCACGACCTTGTTCTTGCTCTTGCACAGCAGCAGGCCGATGGTGGGAGCGTCCTGCGGGTGCTTGACCTGGGCATCCACGGCCGCGAGGTAGAAACCCAGTTGACCGAGGTGCTCGGGCTTGAACTTGCCGCCCTTGAGTTCGATCACCACATAGCAGCGCAGCTTGAGGTGATAGAACAGCAGGTCGATGAAGAACTCGTCACCGCCGACATTCAGCAGCACCTGGCGGCCGACAAATGCGAAACCTGCGCCCAGTTCGAGCAGGAATTCGGTGACGTGCCTGACCAAGGCTGTCTCGATCTCGCGTTCCCTGGACTCGTTGGACAGGCCGAGAAAGTCGAGTCGATATGGATCTTTCAGCGACTCGCGGGCCAGATCGGAGTGGGGCTTTGGCAGATTGGCGGAGAAGTTGGTGACCGCCTGACCGCTGCGCTCTTGCAGGCGGGTTTCGATCTGCATCACCAGGATGTTGCGCGACCAGTTGTGCTCGATCGCCTGGATGGCATACCAGCGACGGCTCTCCGGGCTGCGGAGCTTGTCGAGCAGCGCCAACTGGTGGTACCACGGCAATTGTGCAAGCACCTCTTGCACAAACGCCATGTCTGGCCATGCCCGCGCAAAGGCCCGCATGTACTTGAGGTTCCGTGGCGAGAACCCCTGCATCTCGGGAAAGGCGCTGCGCAGGTCATGCGCCAGCCGCTCGATGACCTTGGCGCCCCAGCCTTGCACGGCCTGCCGATCCAGGATGTCGCGCCCGATGTGCCAGTACAGCAGCACCAGCTCCCGGTTGACGGCCAGCGTGGCCCGCTGCTGGGCGGTGTGGATGCGCCCCTTGAGATCGGCCAGCCAGTCGGCGTAGCCGTCAGGGGGCGTGGTCAGGCTGGCCGGGGCGTCGCGCATGTCAGGTCACCGCACCCGCATCCCCGGCTGCGCCCCCGGGAACGGCTCCAGCACGAAGATCCCCGGGTTCTTCTTTTCATCCGCATCGCTGGCGGCCAGCACCATGCCTTCGCTGACGCCGAACTTCATCTTGCGCGGCGCGAGGTTGGCGACCATCACGGTGAGCTTGCCTTCCAGATCCTCGGGTTTGTAGACCGAGGCGATGCCGGAGAACACGTTGCGGGTGCGGCCCTCGCCCGCGTCGAGCGTCAGGCGCAGCAGCTTGGTCGAGCCTTCCACCGCCTCGGCCTTGACGATCTTCGCGATGCGCAGGTCCACCTTGGTGAAGTCGTCGATCTTGATTTCCGGGGCGATGTCCTCGCCGCCGGGGATGACCTTCTCGGGTTCCGGCATGGCGAAGAGTTCCTCCAGCAGCTTGGGATCGACGCGCTGCATCAGGTGCTGGTACGCGCCGATGGTGTGGCCGCCCAGCGCCCGGCTGGCGTCGGCGAACTCCAGCGGCTCGACCTGCAGGAAGCCCTCCACTTGCGCGGCCAGTTTCGGCAGCACGGGCTTCAGGTAGATCGTCAGCAGCCGGAACGCCTCGATGCACACCGAGCAGACGTCGTGCAGCACGGCGTCCTGCCCGGCTTGCTTGGCGAGTTCCCAGGGCTTGTGCTGGTCCACGTACTCGTTGACGCGGTCGGCCAGCGCCATGATCTCGCGCAGCACCTTGCCGAGTTCCCGCGCCTCGTACAAATCGGTCACCGTGTCGCGGTGCGCCCGCAGCGTGTCGAGCAGCGCACGGCCCTCGACGCCCAGGTCGCTGCTCAACTGACCGCCGAACCGCTTGCTGATGAAGCCGGCGGCGCGGCTGGCGATGTTGATGTACTTGCCCACCAGATCGCTGTTGACGCGGGCGGTGAAGTCGTCGCGGTTGAAGTCGATGTCCTCGACGTGGGCGTTGAGCTTGGCGGCGATGTAGTAGCGCAGCCACTCGGCGTTCATGCCCAGCGACAGGTACTTCAGCGGGTCCAGCCCGGTGCCCCGGCTCTTGCTCATCTTCTCGCCGTTGTTGACGGTCAGGAAGCCGTGGACGAAGACGTTGTCCGGCGTCTTGCGGCCACTGAAGTGCAGCGTCGCGGGCCAGAACAGCGTGTGGAAGTAGGTGATGTCCTTGCCGATGAAGTGGTACTGCTCGATGTCGGGCGAGGCCATGAACTCGGCGAAGCTGCGGGTGTCGCCGTACTTCGCCTGCGGGCCGCCTTTGTCGAACCAGTTCTTCAGCGAGGCGAGGTAGCCGATCGGCGCGTCCAGCCAGACGTAGAAGTACTTGCCCGGCGCGTCCGGGATCTCGATGCCGAAGTAGGGTGCATCCCGCGAGATGTCCCAGTCACCCAGGCCGCCCTTGCCCTCTTCGTCCTTGGTGAACCACTCCTTGATCTTGTTGAGCACCTCGGGCTGGAGCCGGCCGGACTCGGTGGTCCACTGCTGCAGGAACTCGACGCAGCGCGGGTCGCTCAGCTTGAAGAAGTAGTGGTCGCTGGTCTTCAGCACCGGTGTCGCGCCCGACAGCGCCGAGTACGGCCGGATCAGCTCGGTCGGGCTGTAGACCGCGCCGCAGTTCTCGCAGGAATCGCCGTACTGGTCCTTGGCGCCGCACTTCGGGCACTCGCCCTTGATGAAGCGATCCGGCAGGAACATGCCCTTCTCGGGGTCGAAGAACTGCTCGACGGCGCGGACCTCGATCAGTCCGTTGTCGCGCAGGCCGCGGTAGATGTCCTGCGCCAGCTCGTGGTTCTCGGCGCCGTCGGTCGAGTGCCAGTTGTCGAAGCTGATGTGGAAGCCGTCGAGGTATTCCTTGCGGCCGGCGGCGATGTTGGCGACGAACTGCTGCGGGGTGATGCCGGCCTTTTCCGCCGCGATCATGATCGGCGCGCCGTGGGCATCGTCCGCGCCGACGAAGTGGACCTGGTGGCCCTGCATCCGCTGGAACCGCACCCAGATGTCGGCCTGGATGTACTCCATGATGTGGCCGATGTGGAACTTGCCGTTGGCGTAGGGCAGGGCGGTGGTGACGAAGAGCTGGCGGGTCATGTCGTGGCGTCTTGGCAGAGTTCGCGGGAAGGAGGGCGATTTTAGGGCGCCGCGGTATCGTGGCGGCCATGAATCCGAACCCCGATCTCCGACCCGTCCTGACCGTGCAGCCGCTGGGCTGGTGCGTGCGTGTGGCGCCGGGTCAGTCGCTGGTCGAGGCGGCGCGTGCTGCGGGTGTGCGGCTGCGCAGTTCGTGCCGCAACGGGACGTGCCGCGCCTGCCTGTGCCGGCTGGTGGCGGGCGAGGTGGACTACCGCATCGCGTGGCCGGGGATCACCGTCGAGGAGCGCCTGGGGGGCTGGGTCTTGCCTTGCGTGGCGGTGCCGCGGGGCGATGTGGCGATCGACGCCACGGCCGACGTGGTGCCGACGCCACCGAATCTGCGCTGATTGCTCCAGTTTGGAGCGCGTTGGCCACCGATCGCCCAATACCGCTTTGCACCTAGCGACTTTCCCTTTCACGGCTGGGAGAGGGGTTCGCTAGACTGCGGGCTGCTTTTCACTCACCACATCATGTCCAACATCACCGACGCAGCGATCAAGCAAGCCCTCCAGGCTGTCATCGACCCCAACACCGGCCGCGACTTCGTGTCCACCCGCCAGTTGAAGAACCTGCGCGTCACGGGCAGCGATGTCGCGTTCGAGGTGGAACTCGGCTACCCCGCAGCCAGCCAGATCGACGGTCTGCGCAGCGCCCTCATCGCCGCCGCCCGCTCGGTCGAGGGCGTCGCCAACGTCAGCGTCAGCGTCACCAGCAAGATCGTCGCCCACGCGGCGCAGCGCGGCGTGCAACTGCTGCCGGGTGTCAAGAACATCGTCGCCATCGCCTCCGGCAAGGGCGGTGTCGGCAAGAGCACGACGGCGGTGAACCTTGCGCTGGCGCTGGCGGCGGAAGGTGCGTCGGTCGGCATCGTCGATGCGGACATCTACGGCCCGAGCCAGCCGATGATGCTCGGCATCACCGGCGCACGCCCCGAGAGCTACGATGGCAAGACCATGGAGCCGCTGATCGGCCACGGCCTGCAGGTCATGTCGATCGGCTTCCTGGTGGACAACGACCAGGCCATGATCTGGCGCGGCCCGATGGCCACGCAGGCGCTGGAGCAACTGCTGCGCCAGACCAACTGGAAAGACCTCGATTACCTGATCGTGGACATGCCACCCGGCACCGGCGACATCCAGTTGACGCTGGCGCAGAAGGTGCCGCTGACCGGCGCGGTGATCGTCACGACGCCGCAGGACATCGCGCTGCTCGACGCCAAGAAGGGTCTGAAGATGTTCGAGAAGGTCAGCGTGCCCATCCTCGGCGTGGTCGAGAACATGGCGGTCTACTGCTGCCCGAACTGCGGCCACACCGAGCACATCTTCGGTGCGGACGGCGGCAAGAAGATGGCCACGGAGTACGACATCGAGTACCTCGGCGCACTGCCGCTGAACCTGTCGATCCGCGTGCAGACCGATGCCGGCTGCCCGACGGTGGTGGCCGAGCCAGACGGCGAAATCGCGGCGCTGTACAAGACGGTGGCGCGCCGCATCGCGGTGAAGATCGCCGACAAGGCCAAGGACTACTCGTCCAAGTTCCCGACGATCACGGTGTCCAAGACGACCTGAGCGTGAACCCACCGTGGCCCGGCCGACCGCGATGCGGGTTCACGGCCGGGTCGCGACGACCTTGATGCGCTGCCAGTAGGCCCGGTCGATCGTGGTCATCACGCAGGGCCGGGTCAGCGCGGTGGCCTTCTGCGCGCCCACTTCCGGCATGGTCTGGCGCACCGGCCAGTACAGGATGCCCTGCGACAGCCGGATCACCCGCGCGGGTGTGTCCAGCCGCACGCCGGCATAGGACTTCGAGTCCAGCGCATACACCAGTACCCGTTCCTTGGCCCAGCGCACCTTGCGGCCCAGCGCAGTGATCTCGTCCTGGTGCTCGATGGTGTCGTCCCACTCGCGCGGGGAGTCGATGCTCAGCAGCCGGCTGTTCTTGCCCGGCAGCGGGCATTGCATGTGGCTGCGCGAGGAGATGACCCGCACAGCGGTGGCGGCCCGTGGCTTGCCCTGCGCGGACTCTGCGACCGGGTGGCGGATGGACTGCAGCCCCTGTGCCGAGACCACCGGCACACTCGCGCACACCACCAGCAGACACGCCAGACGGCGCAGGACGGGCGTCCAGGACAGAGCCAGTGCGTGGGCGCGGCGCGGCGCAGGGTGGTCGGTCATGGGCTCCCGGTGGCCTGTGAGGGGGTAGGTGCGGCGAATATACCGAGATTCGCTCCACGATCCTCAGGGAGAACCCCAGGTGCTAAGGAAGCCGTTCAAGGCTTCCAGGGCACGAGCGCCAGCGCCATGTCCAGGCCAGACTGGTCGCCCGACAGCGCCACCGCCTGTCCCGCGGACAGTCCCGGCCCGTTGCCGCAGGCAGCGCCCTGCTGGCAGATCCCACCGGCGTTGCTGGGATCGGTGCTGGCTTGCAGCGCCACGCGGGCGCGCCGGTAGCCCGGGAACTGCCACTGGTACCGGCCCTGTGCGGCATGGACCACCACGGTGTGCAGCACGCGGCCCGTGTCGGGGTCGCTCAGCGTGAGGTACACCGGCCCCCAGCCTGCGCCGCTGCTGGCGCTGCCGGCGGGGCGGTCGAGCGTGACGGGCACGGTCAGCTCGGCGCCGCTGCGCAGCGTCAGGGTGAGGGTGATGCGGTGGGTGCCATCCGTGGGCAGCAGGCGGCGATCGATCGCGACGAACTGGCGGCTGAGGCTGACGGTGGCGTCCGCCGTGCCGGTGCGCAGGGTGATGGCCGGGCTGCTGCTGCGCGCGGCGACCACCGTGTCCGTGACGCCACTGCGCTTGCCTGCCGTGACCACGAGGTCCAGCGTGGCGGTGCTGCGCAGGCTGCCCAGGTCCAGGCGGGCCGGGTAGACGCCCAATGTCGCCGCTCCGGAGGCCACGCTGCTGGCGGCCGACTGCGGCGCCAGCACCGCTTCGACCGCCTTGCGCGCGTTGATCAGGCCCCAGCCGGTGCTGGTGTCGCGTCCCGCGGCACCGAGATCGTCGGTGAGCTGCCCGCTGGCGAACAGCGCATCCACGGCCTCCGGCGACAGCTCCGGGTCGAGGTAGCGCATCAGGGCCAGCACGCCGCTGACCTGCGGCGCTGCCATCGAGCTGCCCTGCTGCGGCCCGACGCCGGCGACCCGCTGGCCGTCGCCGGTGAAGTTGACGAGGGTGCTGAAGATGCCTTCGCTGAAGCCGCTGGCGATGCCGGCCGGGCCGAGGTCGCCGCCGGGCGCCGCGACGGTCAGCGTGGTGCCGGTGTTGGCGTAGCGCGAAAGCTGCCGGTCCGAGTCGATGGCGCCCACGGCGATTGCCCCCGCGCAGTTGGCGGGCTGCTGGACCTCGGCGCGCTGGCCGCTGGCGTTGTCGGCCTTGCTGCCCGCAGCGACCACGACCAAGGTGCCGGCGGCGCGCACGCGGTTGATGGTGTCCTGGAACGCGACGCTGCAGGCCCCCGGGCTGCCCATGCTGAGGTTGATCACGTCGGCCCGCCGCGCCGGCAGCACGCCCGCGTTGTTGTCCAGTCCCGCCGCATAGAGCATGGCCTGCAGGATGTCGATCGTCTTGGCCGAGCCGTTGCGGCCGAACACGTTCAGGGGCATCAGCCGCGCCATCGGGGCGACACCGGCCACGCCGATGCCGTTGAAGGTGGCGGCAGCGGCGGTGCCGGCGACGTGGGTGCCGTGCGAGACGGCGTTGTCCTCGGGCAGGCGCTGGTCGTCGCCGTTGGCCTGGTTGTGGTCGCCGGGCAGGCGGTCGGTGACGAAGGCCCGGCCGAGCGAGGCGAGCTGCGGCTGCAGGTCCGGGTGGTCCAGCATCACCCCGGTGTCGATCACCGCGATGACCGGGCGCTGCGCGGGCTGGGCCGGTAGCGCCTGGATGCGGTTGATGGCCGCGGGCAGGGCGATCAGGTCGTGGTGCCAGCGTTGTTCGCCGTAGTGCAGGTCGTTGGGCGGGAAGGTGCCGATGGTGGTGGAGGTCTCCAGTCGCCAGTTCGGCTCGACGTAGTCGTAGGCGCCGGTCGCCCGCAGCGTCTTGGCGTAGCGCAGCGTCTCCAGCCGGGTGTCGAGCACGCGGATGGCGGCGCCGGTGGTGGTCGTGGCCGACTGCGCCAGGGCGGTCTTGCGTGTGGGGGTGCTGGTGGGCAGGGTGATCAGGTGCGGCCCGCGGGGCAGGGTGGTGGCGCTGGTGGACAGGGCCGTGGCCATGCCGGGCGTCGGGGTGCGGCTCTGCGCCACGAGTTCGCCGGGGTCGAAGGCGGCACGGGTGGTCGTGGCCGTGCAGCCGGTGGTGGGGGTCGCGGCGGGGCCGGCGCGCAGGGTGTAGGCCGCTGCTTGCTTGAACGCCTCGATCTTCAGGTAGTAGCGGGCGGCTTGCGTGATGCGGACACATTCGTAGTGGCCGTCGCTGCTGTCGGAAGTGCCGGTCAGGGCACCGTCGTTCGAGACCACGTACAGGTCCAGATCGGCGGTGGCCTGGGCTGTGTTGTCGGTGGTGCCAGGGGCAAACTCCAGCTCGACGAGATCGCCCGCCTGCAGGTCGAGCACATAGGCGTCGGTGGTGTCGCCCTCGACCTGGTTGCTGCCGGCCGGGCCGGTGCCGGGGCGGTTGACGCTGCCGACCAGCAACACCGGGGCGGTCAGCGCCTGCGCGGTGGCCAGGTCGTTGTTGCGCGTGCGGCCGAGCTGGTTCACGTCGTTCAGGTCCGAATCCACCGCCGCGCCCGCCGGCACCGACAGCGTGCCCGACAACCGGACACCCGCACCGGGCAGATCACTGCCCGCATCGCTGGCGCCACCGCTGCCACCACATCCCGCCAAGGCCAGGCACACCGCACCCACCACCCCTCTGATTGCGCTGCCCACGCCCATGCCGCTGTCCATGCCATTGCTTCCCGAATGTGTCAATCTGTGTCAATTTCGTGATGTATTTCGCGGAAAATCATATACAGCGCCGCTCGATCGGTGTATCTGGTGAACCTGAGTCGGGCACCAAGGCAGTGCGGTTTGCACGTTTCGACGGTTACAGTCGTGTCCATGAACCTGCTCGATGCAATGCGTTACTTGGCTGCGCTGGCGCAGGCCCGCCATTTCGGCCGCGCCGCCGAGGCGTGCCACATCACGCAGCCGGCGCTGTCGAACGCGGTGCGGGCGCTGGAGCAGGAGTTCGGCGTGACCATCGTGCGCCGGGGTCGCCAGTACGAGGGGCTGACGCCGGAGGGCGAGCGCGTGCTGGCCAGCGCGCACCGGATGCTCCACGAGCGCGAGGCGCTGCGGCAGGAGCTGAGCGCGTCGATCGCCGATCCGGGCGGGCCG
>JAAFKB010000053.1 GCA_013299055.1 Sphaerotilus sp. | reverse complement strand
GTACTTCAACTCATGGAAAACCCTAGGTCAAATCACCACACCTGGATCATCGGTCTGGCATTCCCGGAACACCCGCACCGCACACCGCGCGCACACCGCCCGGTCCAACCGCGAATAGATCGCCGCAATCGCCTGCTGCTTGTCGGGAAACACATGGTCCCGCCCCAGCCGGTCGAGAAACCCGGTGCGGGTCCAGATCTGGATCACCTGCGGGCGGGGCCGGTGGAAATACAGGTCGCCGCCCGCGGCGCGGCGCTCGCGCAGTTCGGTGTCCCAGACCTCGACGCCCGCCAGGTCGAGGAAATTCATGCTCTTGGTCATCACCAGCAGGTGCTTCTGGGGAGCCGTCTGGCCAAGGTCGTGTGCGCGCAGCGCGTGCAGGTGTTCGCCGACATGGGTGGCAGCGCCGAAATAGACCTCGCCCTCCATGCGCAGCAGTTTCAGTTGCGGACATTCCGGCAGCGCGCCCGGCGTGTCGCCGCGGACCACGAAACGCCGTTCCGGGCTGGTGCGGTCAAACCCCATCGTGCGCATCGCCGGGCGTGAGGTCTGATAAAGGTAGGCGACCAGCGACAACCCCGTGCCGATCAGGATCGCCATCTCCAGCCGCAGCAGCAGCGTGGCCGCCAGCGTCGCACCGGCAATCGCCAGATCGGTGCGGTCCAGCCGGGCGAGGCGGCGCCAGCGCGGCAGGTCCAGCAGCGTCCACGCCACCAGGATCAGCAGCCCGGCAATCGCGGCATGCGGAATCCGGGCCAGCAGCGGCGACGACACCGCCACCAGCACCAGCAGCCACCCCGCCGACGCGACCCCCGCCAGCGGCGTGCGCGCCCCGGCCTCCAGGTTCGGCACCGAGCGGTTCAGCGAGCCGCAGCTCAGGTAACACGAGAAGAAGCCGCCGACCACGTTCGACAGCCCCTGCCCCAGGAACTCGCGGTTGGTGTCGATGCGCTGGCCCGAGCGCGCCGCCATCGCCTTGGCGATCGACACCGATTGGCCCAGCGCGATGATCGACAGCGCCAGCGCCTTGTCGATCAGGTCCGGCACCCACGCCCAGTCCACGTCCGGCACATGGAACGACGGCCACGGCGACGGCAGCGCCCAGATGGTGTGGACGGCCCAGCGTTCCGGCAGCAGCGCGGCCAGCACCCCTGCGCTCACCAGCCCGATCAGCATGAACGGCCAGCGCGCCGCCTTCCAGCGCAACACCGCCGCCACGCCCAGCGCCGTCAGCCCGACCAGCACGGTGCCCGTGTCCCGCAGGCCGCGCACAGCGTGGAGGGCAATCAGACACGCCGCGCCGCTGGTGAACCCGAGCAGTGCGGCCGGCGAGATGAAGTTCGCCAGCAAGCCGAGCCGCAGTGCCCCCACGGCGGTCTGGACCACGCCGACCATCACGGTGACCATCAGCGCGAGTTCGATGTAGCCCGGCGTGCCGGCGGCCACCAGCGGCGTGAGCATCGCGGCCAGCGCCAGCGAGTTGGCGTTGGTCGGGCCGGAAACGACGTGCCAGCTCGACCCGGCCAGCGCCGCGATGACCGTCGGGACGAGGGCGCTGTACAGCCCGTACTGCGGCGGCAGACCGGCGAGCGAGGCGAACGCGATGCCCTGCGGCAGCACCAGCAGCGCGCCGAGCAGGCCGGCTTGCACGTCGGCGCGCAGGGTGGCGGCGTTGACGGCGCGGACCCAGGGGCCGAGGAGGCGGACGAGGAATGCAAGAGCGGCGGGCGGCATAGGGTGAATCATAGGGCAGGGGGTATGTTGTCAACACCCCCGACACAAGATCAGGCCGCTTGCGCCCACGCCTCATTCACGCCCAGATGCTCCCATCCCAGACAGGCCAACGCCACGGTGCGGGGCACGGGCTTCGCCCCGCTGCGGTAGTAGGCCAGCATCCGCCGCGACAGGCCCAGCGCCTGCGCCGCCGCATCCAGACTGAGGCGGTGCCGCGCCATCCAGTTGAGGATGAACTCGTGCGACACGCCACCCGCCTGCTCAATCGCTCGGGCACGCAGGTTGTCGGCCGCCAGTTCCAGATCACCGTCCGGGTCATCGCCCCAGACGACGCTCCCGCCCCACTCACCGACCCGCGCCGTGCCGAACACCAGCGGATCACGCAGAGCGGACAGCAGCGGGTGTCCGTCCACCAGCGCCTTCAGGTCCACGCGCAACACGGCGCCATCGGCGTAGACGAGTTGCAATCCGGCGTCCGCCTCGGCCTGGACATCGGTCAGGGTGAAATGTCGGTTGCTCATGGGTTGAGTGCTTTCCATCGGGTTGCCAGCAACAGCGTGTTGCCACGGGCCCAGGCCATCACATCGGCACGTTCTCTAGGGCGCAGGCTTCCACGCAGGATCGCCAGCGTGCCCAGTTCGATCAAGGCAGCAGAAATGGTGTCAATGCAGCGCGGGGTCCAGCGGACCTTGACCAAGCGTGGCGCGGATGCGGTTTTCTAGGCGCTTGCGGGCGTCTGGCAGGTCGTCGGGTGACCAGAGGATGAAGTTCTGCTGCCGCACATCGAAGTGGATGTCGTCCTGATCATCCTCGCGCAGCATGTAGATCACCGGCAGGCCGAGGCCATGCGCAAAGCCCGCCTCGAAGTAGACGCCGCCGCGGTGGCCAGTCATCTCGGCGATGACGAATTTGGCGCCGCGGATGGAGGCGATGATTTCGTCGTCGATGTTGTTGTTGTGTTCTTTGTCATCCAGCCGCAAAGGCTCGTACCCGCAAGCACGAACACCCTGCTCGATGACCAGGCGGTAGAACGGGGTCAACGCCTCGTCAAACCACATGGCGCAGAAGCCGATCTTCGAGTCGGCTGGATGCCCTGCTTCCAGTTCAAGCAATCCCTTCGCCGATAACACGCAGGAATCCAGGGGCTCCATGCTCCCGAGAAACCGAGGTTCGATGACTTCCGCGAGCCAGCCAAACTCTTGGCGCATCACCCGATCAAGCAAAAACACCAACTCCTCGTCGTCTCGGCACCAACCGATCGAGAGATACCGCTTGTACCGCTCATCCTCGAAGGTCACGGAATACTTGGCATCGGCGTCGTCCGCCAACGCAGCCAAGAGCCGTCTGGCTCGGCGCTGCAATGGCGGCGGCCTGCTGTGCTTGGCTTGGTCGAGCAGTGCGGGCGTCAGTACGTCCGGCTTCTCCGAAACCAACCATGCCGAGACTCGCCATCGGTCAGAAACATCGAGTGCATCAGCATGCGCGCGCGCCAGCGAATCCATCGTGAACGCTCCGCACCTTGAACAAACCACCTGATAGCCGGACACAGCATTCCCACTCATGCTGGCAGACGCGGATTCGCAGATCGGGCAGCTTGATGCCTTGTTTTCCCCCATGTGATTCATCTCCTGCAAAAACGGAACGACAAGTTCAAGCGAAATCAGCTCACGAATCGGCTCACCGTGAGCCGATACCGAGCCGATTCCCCCGAATCAGCTCACCCAACAGAACGCACGTCAATTCGAGACCTTCACATGGCGGGCGAGGTCTTTGATGAGCAAGAAGAGGTGCAGCGGATCCGTGGGCGAGGGGATGAAGTCGAACCGGCGATAAAACGCGGCGGCGGTGTCGTCCTTGGCATGCACCGCCAAGGCACGAATGCCGGCAATGTCGGCCGCATGGACCGTGCGGCGCATCGCATCTTTCAGCAGCCCGGCACCCAGACCTTGTCCCTGCCACGCACGGTGAATGGCCAGCCGCGCCATCAGCAGCAAGGGAATGGGATGGCGCGCAAGGCCCTTGGCCAATCGCTCGTGGGCGTCCTCGTAGGTGACCTGCCCCACGACCAAGGTGAAGAATCCCACCACCACGTCATCCGCCAGCGCCACATACGTCTGTGAAGCATTGGCCTGCTGACTGCCCCACGCAAAGCGGATGAGAAAGCGATCAAGGGCCGGCTCTCCGCACTCAAAGGTGTCCACCGCGTGGTGCCGCGACAGCTTCTCGATGCGAAACGTGGTCACTTCGACAGCGGCGCTTCAAACGGACTGGGCTTGGCGAACAGGGCTTGAACGCCGGGAAGTTCACGCGGAGCGGATTCCAGCGCACCGAGAAACTCCGTCCACTTCGCCGCATCCAGCCCGAAGTGCTGCCGCTGCGCCAGCGTCTCTTGCGCTCGCGACAACGCACTGTCCAGCACGAACTCGCTGACGGAGCGGCGATCCGCCTGGGCCGCCGCCATCAAGGCTTGCTTGGCAGCGGGCGTGAGTCGGAGGTCCAGCTTTTCGGTTCGGTTGGTTCGGTTCGTCGTGGTCATGGCGCGGGCTCCTGTCTCCTGACGGTAGCACAGTCGCCAGACAATGTCATGACAAACCTCTCTCCTCTGCTCAAACCTCCACCGCCGCGATCACCCCGCCCCCCAGGCACACCTCCCCGTCATACACCACCGCCGACTGCCCCGGCGTCACGGCCCACTGCGCGTCATGGAAGTGCAGCCCGAACTCCCCCGCCACCGCCCCCGGCCCAGTCAGCAGACACGCCGAGTCCGCCTGCCGATACCGCGTCTTCGCGGCCAGCGCCCCGCCTGCAGGCGGCTCGCCCGCGACCCAGCTCGCATCCGCCGCCAGCAGGTGCCGCGACTTCAGCCACGGGTGTTCATGCCCCTGCACGATGTAGAGCGTGTTGCGCTCGATGTCCTTGCGGGCGACGAACCACGGCTCGTGCTCGCCGCCGCCGCGCGCCGCACCTTTCTCCTTCACGCCGCCGATGCCGATGCCCTTGCGCTGGCCGAGCGTGTAGAAGCTCAGGCCCACGTGCTCGCCGAGCAGCCGCCCGCGGTCGTCGCGGATCGGCCCCGGCGCCTTGCTCAGATACCGGTTCAGGAAATCCCGGAACGGCCGCTCGCCGATGAAGCAGATCCCGGTCGAGTCCTTCTTCTTCGCGTTCGGCAGCCCGATTTCCGCCGCGATCCGGCGCACCTCGGTCTTGTGGATCTCGCCGACCGGGAACAGCGTCTTCGAGAGCTGCGCCTGGTTCAGCCGGTGCAGGAAGTAGCTCTGGTCCTTGCCCGGATCGAGTCCCTTGAGCAGCTCGACCCGGCCGGTCGCCGCGTTCTGCCGCACGCGAGCGTAGTGGCCGGTGGCGATCTTGTCCGCCCCGAGCCGCATCGCGTGGTCCAGGAACGCCTTGAACTTGATCTCGGCGTTGCAGAGCACGTCCGGGTTCGGCGTGCGGCCGGCCGAGTATTCGCGCAGGAACTCGGCGAAGACGCGGTCCTTGTAGTCGGCGGCGAAGTTGACGTGCTCGATCTCGATGCCGAGCACGTCGGCGACCGAGGCGGCGTCCAGAAAGTCCTGCCGCGTCGAGCAGAACTCGCTGTCGTCGTCGTCCTCCCAGTTCTTCATGAAGATGCCGACCACCTCGTGCCCCTGCTGTTTCAGCAGCCACGCGCTCACGGCGGAATCGACCCCCCCGCTCAGGCCCACGACGATGCGTTGTTTCATGGCAAATGCGAATTGATGTCGATCAAGGCGGACGCGCCGATCTTGGGGTCAGCGAACACCGTGTCGAGCGGCAGACGGCGGCCGGCGAGGTGGTCCTCCATGCACAGCAGCAGCATCGGCGAGCGGTGGCGGGCCACGCTGGCGCGGACCTCGTCGGGCGTCATCCAGACGGTGCGGACGATGCCGACATCCAGCACGGCACCCGGAATCGGCTCGCCGACACGGCCCCGGTAGGCGAAGCGCAGGTAGGTCACGTCCTCGGCCGGATCGTCATGGCGGTGCATCCGCGCGAGGTAGACGCCCAGCAGCGCCTCGGGAACGAAGGCCCGCCCCGTCTCTTCCAGCGCCTCGCGCACGACGCCTTGCAGCATCGACTCGCCCGGCTCCAGGTGGCCGGCGGGGTTGTTCAGGCGCAGCCCTTCAGGCGTCTCTTCCTCGACCAGCAGGAAGCGCCCGTCCTGCTCGATGAGGGCCGCGACCGTGACACTGGGTTTCCAACGATGTTCACTCATGTCGCGATCGTACCGGCTTGGAGATGTCGGACAACGCAGCAGTGAGGGATGTCACGGGGGTGGGCGAATCACGCAATCTGTATAAGCTCTTTCACCCACAACGAGGAGGGTCAGATGCTGGTTGGAGTGCCCAAGGAAACGGCTGCCGGGGAAACCCGTGTCGCCGTGACGCCCGAGACGGCGAAGAAACTCAAGGCGCAGGGTCACACCGTGCGCCTCGAATCCGGCGCGGGCCTGCGCGCCAGCGCGACCGACGAAGCCTATGTCGCAGCAGGCGCCGAGATCACCGACGCGGCGGGCGCGCTGGGCTGCGATCTGGTGCTGAAGGTGCGCTCGCCCTCCACGGACGAACTGACGCACATGAAACCCGGCACTGCGCTGGTCGGCATGCTCGACCCGTTCCACCGCGACGGCCTGCAGCAGCTCGCCGGCGCCGGTCTGACCAGCTTCGCGCTGGAAGCCGCGCCGCGCACCACGCGGGCACAGAGCATGGACGTGCTCAGCAGCCAAGCCAACATCGCCGGCTACAAGGCGGTGATCATGGCCGCCGACCGCTACCAGAAGTTCTTCCCGATGCTGATGACGGCGGCCGGCACGGTGAAGGCCGCCCGTGTCGTGGTCCTGGGCGTCGGCGTGGCCGGCCTGCAGGCGATCGCGACAGCCAAGCGGCTCGGCGCGGTGATCGAGGCGTCGGACGTGCGGCCCTCGGTGAAGGAGCAAATCGAGTCGCTGGGCGGCAAGTTCATCGACGTGCCGTATGAAACCGCCGAGGAGAAGGAAGCGGCGGAAGGCGTCGGCGGCTACGCCCGGCCGATGCCGCCGAGCTGGCTGGCGCGGCAGCAGGTCGAGGTCGCCAAGCGTGTGGCACAGGCCGACATCGTCATCTCCACGGCGCTGATCCCCGGCCGCGCCGCGCCGACGCTGATCACCGCCGAGATGGTCAAGGCGATGAAACCCGGCTCGGTGATCGTGGACATCGCCGCTGGCCGCGGCCCGAACGGCGGCGGCAACTGCCCGCTGACCGTCGCCGGCGAGACGGTGCAGGTCCACGGCGTGTCGATCATCGGCGAGACGAATCTGCCCGCGCTGCTGGCGGCGGATGCGTCGGCGCTGTATGCGCGCAACGTGCTCGACTTCCTCAAGCTGGTGCTGCCCAAGGATGCCACCGCCATCAACGTGCCGATGGACGACGACATCGTCGCGGCCTGCCTCATGACCCGTGACGGTCAAGTCACCCGGAGCTGAAACACCATGGATGCGGTTTCCCCCACGATCATCAACCTGATCATCTTCGTGCTGGCGATCTACGTCGGCTACCACGTCGTCTGGACCGTCACGCCCGCGCTGCACACGCCGCTGATGGCGGTGACCAACGCGATCTCGGCCATCGTCATCGTCGGCGCGATGCTGGCGGCGGCGCTGACTGAAACCGGGCTGGGCAAGACGATGGGCACGCTGGCGGTCGCCCTCGCTGCAGTGAACGTCTTCGGCGGCTTCCTGGTCACGCGCCGGATGCTGGAGATGTTCAAGAAGAAGGAGAAGAAGTCGTGAGCCTCAACCTCGTCACCCTGCTCTACCTCGTCGCGAGCATCTGCTTCATCCAGGCGCTCAAAGGACTGAGCCACCCGACGACCTCGATCCGTGGCAACCTGTTCGGCATGGTCGGCATGACGATCGCCGTGCTGACCACCGCCGCGCTGATCGTCAAGCTGGCGTCCGGCTCGGCGGGCGGCATGGTCTACGTCTTCGCGGCGCTGGTCGTCGGCGGCGGCGCGGGCGCCTACATGGCCAACAAGGTGGAGATGACCAAGATGCCGGAGCTGGTCGCGTTCATGCACAGCATGATCGGCCTGGCGGCGGTGTTCATCGCCATCGCGGCGGTCGCGGAACCCCACGCCTTCGGCATCGCCGCCAAGGGCGATCCGATCCCTGGCGGCAACCGGATCGAACTCGCGCTCGGCGCCTTCATCGGCGCGGTCACGTTCAGCGGCTCGGTCATCGCCTTCGGCAAGCTCAGCGGCAAGTACAAGTTCCGGCTGTTCCAGGGCGCCCCGGTGTCCTTCCCCGGCCAGCACAAGCTCAACGCCGCGCTCGGGCTGGCGTCGCTGTTCTTCATGTTCGGCTTCTGGCACTCCGAAAGCCCGCTGGACTTCGCGCTGATCTGCGCGCTGGGCTTCGTGATGGGCGTGCTGATCATCATCCCGATCGGCGGCGCGGACATGCCGGTGGTCGTGTCGATGCTCAACAGCTACTCGGGCTGGGCGGCGGCGGGCATCGGCTTCTCGCTGAACAACTCGATGCTGATCATCGCCGGCTCGCTGGTCGGCTCGTCGGGCGCCATCCTCTCGTACATCATGTGCAAGGCGATGAACCGCTCGTTCTTCAACGTGATCCTGGGCGGCTTCGGCGGCGACGCGGCGGCGGCTTCGGGCGGCAAGGCGGAAGCCCGGCCGGTCAAGAGCGGCTCGGCCGACGACGCCGCCTTCATCCTCGGCAACGCGGAAACCGTGGTCATCGTGCCCGGCTACGGTCTGGCCGTGGCCCGCGCCCAGCACGCCGTGAAGGAACTCGCCCACAAGCTCACCGCCAAGGGCATCACCGTCAAGTACGCCATCCACCCGGTCGCGGGCCGGATGCCGGGCCACATGAACGTGCTGCTGGCCGAGGCCGAGGTGCCCTACGACCAGGTGTTCGAGATGGAAGACATCAACGGCGAGTTCGGTCAGGCCGACGTGGCGATCATCCTCGGCGCCAACGACGTGGTGAACCCGGCCGCGCTGCAGAAAGGCTCGTCCATCTACGGCATGCCGATCCTGGAGGCGTACAAGGCCAAGACGGTCATCGTCAACAAGCGGTCGATGGCGGCGGGGTATGCCGGACTCGACAACGAGTTGTTCTACATGGACAAGACGATGATGGTGTTCGGCGACGCGAAGAAGGTCGTCGAGGACATGGTGAAGGCCATTGAGTGAATGAACGCCTGCGCGGCCGGAGTGCGCGGGGTATATCCCCTGATGACCCCCCCAAGGGCGTCCGCCAGAATGGTCTCCGGACATTGGAGACCCCGAATGGAGAACATCTGGCTGAAGCACTATCCCGCTGGCGTCCCGGCGGAGGTCGATGTGGCCGGCTACCCCTCGCTGGTGGCCCTGCTGCAGGAAAGCTTCACGAACTACCGCGAGCGGTCGGCCTACCGCTACATGGGGCAGTCGATCGGCTACGGGCAGGTCGATTCCCTCTCGCAAGCCTTCGCGGCGTGGTTGCAGGGACAGGGCCTGGAGCGCGGCGACCGTGTGGCGATCATGCTGCCCAACGTGCCGCAGTACCCGGTGGCGGTGGCGGCGATCCTGCGCGCGGGCTTCGTCGTGGTGAACGTCAACCCGCTCTACACCCCGCGTGAACTCGAACACCAGCTCAAGGACTCCGGCGCCAGGGCGCTGATCATCCTGGAGAACTTCGCCCACACGCTGCAGCAGGTGCGGGCGAGCGTGCCGGTGAAGACGGTCGTGCTGGCGTCGATGGGCGAGCTGCTCGGTTTCCCGAAGCGCGCCATCGTGGATTTTGTCGTGCGCCGGGTGAAGAAGCTGGTGCCAGCCTACGCGCTGCCCGGCGCGGTGCGGTTCAAGGACGCGCTGTCACAGGGCCGCTCGATGACGCTCCGGCCCGTCACGGTCGGCCCGGACGACATCGCCGTGCTGCAGTACACCGGCGGCACGACCGGGGTGAGCAAGGGCGCCGTGCTGCTGCACCGCCACCTCGTCGCCAACGTGCTGCAGTGCGACGCCTGGTACCAGCCCGCCTTGAAGAAGCTGCCCGCTGGCGAGCAACTGGTGCAGATCTGCGCCCTGCCGCTCTACCACATCTTCGGCTTCAACTCGAACATGATGCTGGGCATGCGGGTGGGTGCCTGCAACGTGCTCATTCCCAATCCGCGTGACCTGCCGGGCTTGCTGAAAGAGCTGTCGGGACTGAAGTTCCACACCTTTCCGGCCGTCAACACGCTGTTCAACGCGCTGGCCAACCACCCGGATTTCCACCTGGTGGACTGGAGCCACCTGCTGATCTCGGTCGGCGGCGGCATGGCGGTGCAGCAGGCCACCGCCAGACTCTGGCGCGAGAAGACCGGCTGCGGCATCTGCGAGGGCTATGGCCTGTCGGAGACCTCGCCGACCGTGACCTGCAACCCCACCGACAGCAGCACCTTCACCGGCACCATCGGCCTGCCATTGCCCAACACCGAGATGCGCCTGCTCGACGACGACGGCCACGAAGTCCCGCCAGGCACGCCAGGCGAGATCGCGGTGCGCGGCCCGCAGGTGATGGCCGGCTACTGGCAGCGCCCGGACGAGACGGCCAAGGTGATGACAACGGACGGCTTTTTCCGCACCGGCGACATCGGCACGGTCGACGAGCGTGGCTACTTCCGGATCGTCGATCGCAAGAAGGACATGATCCTGGTGTCGGGCTTCAACGTGTACCCGAACGAGATCGAGGAGGTGATGACGCAGATGCCGGGCGTGCTCGAATGCGCTTCGGTCGGCGTGCCGGACGCGAAGACGGGCGAGGCGGTCAAGGTGGTGATCGTGCGCAAGAACCCCGCCCTGAACGAGCTGGACGTGCGCGCCTACTGCGAGCAGAACCTGACCGGCTACAAGCGCCCGAAGGTGATCGAGTTCCGCGACGAGCTGCCCAAGACCGCCGTGGGCAAGGTGCTGCGGCGCGAACTGCGCGCCAAGACGTGACGGCTCGCCCGATCGCCATCGTCAGCGCGATGGCCGAAGAACTCGCGGCACTGCTGGTGCACGCCCGCGAGGTCACGGTGCAGACCCACGCTGGCCGGCGCTTCCACGTCGGCACGCTGCACGGCGTGCCCGTGGTGCTGGTGCTCTGCGGCATCGGCAAGGTCGCTGCCGCGATGACCACGACGCTGCTGGCCGAGCGGTTCACGCCGCGCATGCTGGTGTTCACGGGCGTGGCGGGTGGGCTGGGCGACGGGGTGCGGGTAGGCGACGTGGTGGTGGCCGAGGCGCTGCTGCAGCACGACATGGACGCCTCGCCGCTGTTCCCGCGCTTCGAGGTGCCGCTGACGGGGCGGTCGCGCTTCGACGCCGATCCGGACCTCACGGCGGCGCTGGTCGCGGCAGCGCAGGGCCTGGGCGACGCCGCCCCGGCGCTGCACCATGGTCTCGTCATCAGCGGCGACCGCTTCGTCAGCGCGGCGGCGGAGTGTGCGGCGCTGCGTCAGGCGCTGCCGGACGCGCTGGCCGTGGAGATGGAAGGCGCGGCGCTCGCGCAGGTCTGCCATGACCTCGGCCTGCCGTTCGCCGTGCTGCGCAGCATCTCCGACCGCGCCGACGACAGCGCGCACGTCGACTTCACGCAGTTCATCCAGGGGGCGGCGCAGGCGAGTGCAGCGATCGTCGGGCAGTGGCTCAAGGGTGATCCGCGATGACCTGCGCCACCGCCGCGGTGAGGCGGCGGGCGTAGGGCACCTCCAGGAACTCGTTCGGCCCGTGGGCGTTGCTCTTCGGGCCGAGCACGCCGCAGACCAGCATCTGCGCCTGCGGGAAACCGGCCTGCAGCAGGTTCATCAGCGGGATCGTGCCGCCCTGGCCGATGTAGCCGACCGGGGCACCGAACTGCGCCTGTGACGCCGCGTTGAGCGCCGTTTCCAGCCAGGGTGCCAGCGTCGGCGCGTCCCAGCCGCTCGCGCCCCACGCCCCCGCCCGTCCATCGGGATGGAAGGTCACGCGGGCGTTGTACGGCGCATCGCGTTCGAGCAGGTGGCGCAGGTCTTCGGCCGCCTGGTTCGCATCCACCGTCGGCGGCAGGCGCAGGCTGAGCTTGAACGCGGTGTGCGGACGCAGCACGTTGCCGGCCTGGCCCAGCGGCGGCATCCCGTCCACGCCCGTCACCGACAGCATCGGCCGCCACGTCCGGTTGAGCAGCGCCTCGGCCGGGTCGGCGGTCATCGGCAGCACGGGCGTGCCGTCCGCGCCGCAGGCCCAGGGCTGGCGCTTCCACACCTCGTCGCCCAGCACGGCGGCGGTGGCGCGGGCCTGCGCGAGGCGGTGCGCCGGCACCTCGACGTGGAACTGCCCCGGCAGCAGCCGCCCCGTGCCGCTGTCCTCCAGCCGGTCCAGCACATGCCGCAGGATGCGAAAGCTCGACGGCACCACGCCGCTGGCGTCACCCGAATGCACGCCCTCGTCGAGCACCTCCACCTGCAGCGCCCCGCTGACCAGTCCGCGCAGCGACGTGGTCAGCCAGAGCTGCTCGTAGTTGCCGGCGCCGGAGTCCAGACACACCACCAGGCTCACCGCCCCCAGCCGCTCGCGCAGCGCATCGAGGTAGGCGGGCAGATCGCCCGAGCCGCTTTCCTCGTCGGTCTCGATCAGGCCGACGATGCGCGGATGCGGGATGTTCTGCGCCTTCAATGCCTCGATCGCGGCGATGCTGGCGTAGACCGCGTAGCCGTCGTCCGCGCCGCCGCGCCCGTAGAGCCGACCGTCGACCAGCTTCGGTGTCCAAGGCCCGAGGTCGGCGCGCCAGCCGGTGAACTCGGGCTGCTTGTCGAGGTGGCCGTACATCAGCACGGTCGGCGTCTGCGCCACACCCACCGCGGATTCAGGCCGGGTCGCGGCCACCTCGAACAGCAGCACTGGCGTGCGCGGCCGGCCGGCGTCGTCCGTGAGCCGCACGATCTCCAGCGTCAGCCCCGGCACGCGCCGTCCCGTCACCCAGTCCGCCGCCCGGCGCACCACCGTGTCGAGGTGGCCGTGCGCGACCCAGTCGGCATCGAACATCGGACTCTTGGCGGGAATGGCGATGTAGTCGTGCAGCTCGCGCACGATCTCGCGGTTCCAGGTGTCGTCGACATGGCGGCCGAGGGCGGCAGCGTCCGGGCGGGAGAGGCGGTCGGGTGCGTTCATCGGGTCAGTTTAGGCGGCAGCGGGGGTGGTACCAATCAGTGTGAAACAATACGTAAACAAGGGACTGTCAAGCCGCCATGAAGATCAAGACGCGGATCAATCTGGTGCTCAGCGGCGCTGCGCTGGTGGCGATGGCGGCCATCGGCGCGGTGTCGTACTTCGGGCTGCGGGGCGAGGCCATCGCCACCGCACGCCGCGAGGCCGAGCTGCACCTGCAGGCCGTGAACGCCACCCGCGCCTATGCGGCCGAGGCGCCGTGGCACCGCACCACGCTGGACGCCGAGTCCGGCGACCAGCGCCTGCTGGCCCAGATCAACCGCCACTACCCTGGGCACGACTACACGGAGCTGCCGCTGGCCAGCGCCGCCGCCCGGCATCCCCGCCTGGCCCGGCTGCTCGAACGCCTGCACGCACACCCCGATGACACCGTGCTCCAGACGGACGACCCGGCGCCCACGGCCCGGCTGACCTTCGTGCGGGGCCTGCGCAGCGCCAGCGGACTGAGCGGACTGCAGATGGTGTCGATGCCACTGGAGCGGCCGATGCAGCGCGCCGTGGACACCTTCTGGCGGCAGATGGGCGGCATGGCGCTGCTGGTGGTGGTGCTGTTCATGGCGCTGAACCTGATGCTGCGCCGGCTGGTGGTGAACCCGGTGGACGTGCACCAGCGCGCCCTGCGCCGGCTGGCCACGCAGGACAGCCTGACCGGCGCCACCAACCGCCGGGGCTTCATGGACCGACTGCTGCGTGCGCAGTCCGATGCCGAGGCGCAGGCCGAACCCCTGTCGCTGGTGATGGTCGATCTGGACCACTTCAAGCGCATCAACGACGAGCACGGCCATGGGGTCGGCGACGCGGTGCTGCGCGAGGTGGCGCACCGGATGCGGCGGCAGATCCGGCGGGCGGACCTGCTCGGACGGCTGGGCGGCGAGGAGTTCGCGATCCTGCTGCCCGACACCGACCTGGTCGGTGCCCGCACGCAGGCCGAGCACCTGATGGCCGCGCTGCGCAGCCAGCCCTTCCCGGCAGTGGGCACGGTGACGGCCAGCCTGGGCGTGGCGCAGTGGAACGGGCGCGAGGCGGTGTCATCGTGGCTGCACCGGGCGGACCTGGCGCTCTACGAGGCCAAGCACCTCGGGCGCAACCGGCTGGTGGTGGCCGAGGATCTGGACACCGACCTGCTCACGACCCGGCCCGACCGGCTGGATTGACCCGCTCGAACTTGAACACCGCCGTGCTGGCGCGCAGGTTCGGCCAGTGGCGCACGACCTCGCCCTCGTGCAGCCCGAAGGCGTCGAGGATGTACAGCCCGTTCTTGCGCGCCAGGATCTCGAAATCGGCGAAGGTGCCGACGCGGAGATTGGGCGTGTCATACCACTGGTAGGGCAGCACCTTCGTCACCGGCATCCGCCCGCGCAGCACCTGCAGCCGGTTCGGCCAGTGCGCGAAGTTGGGGAAGCTGACGATGCCGATGCGGCCGACGCGGGCGGTCTCCTGCAGCATGGCCTCGGTGTTGCGCAGGTTCTGCAGCGTGTCGAGCTGCAGCACCACGTCGAAGCTGTTGTCCTCGAACAGGCTCAGGCCCTCTTCGAGGTTACGCTGCAGCACGTTCACGCCGCGCTGCACGCAGGCGAGCACCTTGGCGTCGTCCAGCTCCACCCCGTAGCCCCGGCAGCCGCGCTGGTCGCGCAGCAGCGCCAGCAGCGCGCCGTCACCGCAGCCGAGGTCGAGCACGCGGCTGCCCTCTGGCACCAGGGCAGCGATGATTTCCATGGCTTGGCGGTTGCTCATGCGCGGACCTCCCCGGCGATCTCGGCGGCGATGTTGGCGTAGTAGGCGCGCACGACACCGTGGTAGCGCGCATCGTCGAGCAGGAAGGCATCGTGGCCGTGCGGCGCATCGATCTCGGCATAGCTCACGTCGCGCCGGTTGTCGAGCAGCGCCTTGACGATCTCGCGCGAGCGCAGCGGGCTGAAGCGCCAGTCGGTCGTGAAGCTCACCACCAGGAACTTCGCCTGCGCCCGGGACAGCGCAGAGGACAGGTTGCCCTCGAACTCGCGGGCCGGGTCGAAGTAGTCGAGCGCGCGGGTGATGAGCAGGTAGGTGTTGGCGTCGAAGTACGCGCTGAACTTGTCGCCCTGGTAGCGCAGGTAGCTCTCGATCTGGAACTCGATCTCCTGCGTCGAGTACGACAGCTCGGCCGAGCGCAGCGTCCGCCCGAACTTGGCCTCCATCGAGTCGTCGGAGAGGTAGGTGATGTGGCCGATCATGCGCGCCACGGTCAGGCCCCGCTTCGGGACCACGCCGTGCGCGTAGAAATGGCCGCCGTGGAAGTCCGGATCGGTGACGATGGCGCGGCGGGCGACCTCGTTGAAGGCGATGTTCTGCGCCGAAAGGTTGGGGGCGGAGGCGATCACCAGCGCGTGGCGGACCCGCTCCGGGTATTGCAGCGTCCAGCTCAGCGCCTGCATCCCGCCGAGGCTGCCGCCCATGACCGCGGCGAGCTGCGTGATGCCGAGCCGGTCGAGCACGCGGGCCTGCGCGTCCACCCAGTCCTCCACCGTCACGACGGGGAAGTCGCTGCCGTAGGGGCGGCCGGTGTCGGGGTTGGCGTGCATCGGGCCGGTCGAGCCGAAGCACGAGCCAGGGTTGTTGACGCAGACGACAAAGAAGCGGTCCGTGTCCAGCGGCTTGCCGGGACCGATGAGGTTGTCCCACCAGCCGACGTTCTCCGGCTGGTCGGCGTAGACACCCGCGACGTGGTGGCTGGCGTTGAGGGCATGGCAGACGAGCACAGCATTGCTGCGCACGGCGTTGAGCGTGCCGTAGGTCTCGTACTGGA
This sequence comes from Sphaerotilus sp., assembly GCA_013299055.1. Lineage (GTDB taxonomy): Bacteria > Pseudomonadota > Gammaproteobacteria > Burkholderiales > Burkholderiaceae_C > Sphaerotilus. The sequence goes on along the minus strand of JAAFKB010000053.1, from coordinate 10,440 downwards.
GCGTGTAGTCCCGCAGCGCGGCACCGCTGCGCAGCGCCAGCGGCTCGGCAAAGTGCATCTGCTGCGCGGTGACTGGACCCGGCATCGACATGGAGAGGCTCCTGAAAAAAAACCGGTCGCCGCCACCGAGGCAGTCACCGGGTCGTCGGGTGCCCCTCTTTAGCGGCATTTGTAGAGCGCCCGCAATCCGGACCAAATCGGCGCTGTCTGGGCCACAAGTGTAGCGCGGTCGACTCTGCGCGATCGGACGGGCGCAGCTCCCCGAGACGGGTGGCGGTGCGTGCAGTCAGGCACGCGAGTTCGGGATGGGTCGGCCGCCACTCCGCCACAGACAATTCCAGCACCGTGGTCCTGTTTGTCACCACTCCTTGTCCCACCTCTTCACCAGGCCGACCCGCTCCGTGACCTTGCTGCAACTCCCCGATCTGCCCAACCACCCCTGGCTGCTGGCCCTGTGCACGGTGGCGGCGCTGGCCGTGGCCGGACTGGTGTGGGGCCGCTGGGCACCGGGACGGATGCGCCGGCCGTTCGAGCCGAGCAGCGGCTGGCCGGGTCAGACCGGCACGGGCGAACGCGCCTCGCTCGGCGAGGTACAGGACCGCCTCGGGCTGCAGCTGCTCGCCGCCCGCACGATGGCGCAGACCAGCACGCAGGTGCCCGCCAGCGCACGGCTGCAGCAGCTCGACCAGCAGCTCGCGCAGGCCCTGCTGTCGCTGCGGCTCATGCGGGACGCGATGCGCCCGGAGCCGACCTCGCTCACCGATGGCCTGACCGGGTTGCAGGCGCATTTCCAGCCCGTGCTGGCCGAGCGTGGCCTTCGGCTGGAGTGGGCGCTGACGCAGCAGGCCGAGCAGGTCCGGCTGTCCGCACGCGAGCGGCTGCACCTGCTGCGGGTGGTGCAGGAGGCACTGGACAATGCGGCCGTGCATGCGCGGCAGGCGACGCGGGTGTCGGTGTCCGGCCACTGCACCTCGGCACGCGGCCAGCGCCAGCACCTGGTACTGGCCGTGCGCGACGATGGCCGCAACCACGGCGGACCGATCCAGGCCCCACGACCGGACTTTGTCTACACCGGCACTGGACTGGCCCGGCTGGAGCAGCAGGCCGCCGACATCGGCGCGCGGCTGGCCATGGGGCCGGACCCGGAGGGCTGGGTGGTGGAGGTGGCGCTGCCGCTGGAGTGAATTCCGCCGCAGCGGGAGCGGCCGGCAAGCTTCAGGCAGCGGGCGGCGGTGGCAGCGTGTTGGCGAAGCTGGGACGCAGGGCCAGCTTCTGCATCAGGCGCGCCAGATTGGGATGTTCTTCGCGCCAGGCGATGTGCGGGAAGCGGAAATCCAGGTAGCCCAGCGCGCAGCCCACGGCGATGTCGGCCAGCGAGGGGTGCAGGCCGACGAACCAGGGCCGGTCTTCCAGCCCCCTGCCCAGCGCCAGCACGCTGGCATGGACCTTGGCCATCTGGCGGTCGATCCAGGCGGCGCTGCGCTCGTGTTCGGCGCGGCCCGGCCAGGTGGTCTCCAGCCGCGCCAGCACGGCCGCGTCCAGCAGACCGTCGGCCAAGGCTTCCCAGGTGCGCACCTCGGCACGCTCGCGGCCCTTCTCGGGGATGAGGCGGCCGACCGGGGACAGCGTGTCCACGTATTCGACGATCACCCGCGAATCGAACAGGGTATCCCCCCCTTCGAGCATCAGACAGGGTACCTGGCCGAGCGGATTGGCTTCATTCAGACTCGACGGGTCGGACCAAGGGTCTTCCAGCACGAGCTTGTAATCGAGTTTCTTCTCTGCCAGCACGATGCGCACCTTGCGAACGTAGGGGCTGGTGAGCGAGCCGATGAGTTTCATGAGCAGGCGTGGAATGTGTATTTTTGCAGGGGACGTCCCTGGCCCATTCTAGCCGGCCGCACCCCCACGCGTGCAAAAGACGCAATCCGGCTCAGGCGGCGATCTGGCGGTGCTGCTGGCGTCCAGCGCGCATCTCGTCGTCGCAGCGCCGCATCAAGGTTTCGATGGTGTCGCCGACACGGGCCTGGGCATGGCTGATGTCCACCTGCACGGCCAGTCCCTCGGTCAGCGCCGACCAGTCGTGGGCCTGCACGGCTTCAGCGAGGCGCTGGCACACGCGCACCGTGTCGTCCGCCGACGAGCGGTGCAGCAGCACGGCGAACTCGTCATGGGTCCAGCGCGCCGGCAGGTCGCCCGCCCGCAGCGTCTCCCGCAGCAGCCGCGCCACGGCGCAGAGCACCCGGTCGCGGATCAGCGGGGCGTGGCGCTCGGCCAGGGTCTGGATGCCGATCACGCCCACCTGCAGCACCGAGCAGCGTGCCCGGGCGAGGTCCATGCTGCCCAGCAGCTCCTGGGCACGCTGCACGAAATAGCCACGGGCGTGCAGACCGGTCAGCGCATCGTCCAGCGGCAGGCTCAGCCGCGTGCGCTGGCGCAGCTCGCGCTCGCGGGTACGGGTCAGGAACTGCGCCAGGCGCACATGGCTGGGCAGCGTACGCTCCTGGCGCCCCTGCAGCCGCTGAGCCTCCTCGCGGGCGACCTCCATGGCTTGCGCGTGCTTGCCCTGCTGCTGCAGCAGACGGGTCAGCAGGCGCGCGCCCTGGTCGGCCAGCGCCTCGTGGGACAGGCGATGGGCCTCGTCGAAGACGCGCCGCGCCGAGGCCTCCGCCGCCGGCCAGGCGCGCTGCTGCAGGGCGATCTCCGCCGCCGCCCAGACCGCCAGCAGGTCCAGCCAGGGCCGCTCGTCCTGCGTGAGCGGGCGGATGGAGGCCAGCTGGACACGCGCACGCTCCACCTCGCCGCGCCAGCAGGTCAGCAGCACCTGCACCCAGCCGAGCTGGAAGCGGCACGCCCGCGGCACCAGCGCCGGCAGTCCCCCTGGCACCGCCTCGCCACAGGCCAGCACCTGGGCCACCGTGTCCCGCAGTGCCTGCACCGCAGGCAGGTCCGCTGCGCGCTGGTCCTGGCGGATGCACTGCCACGCCTGGGCCCACGCCCGCGCGATCAGCAGCGAGGCCACCCGCGGGGGCTCGGTCGCCTGGCGGGCCAGCACGAGTGCTGCGTCATAGGCATCGAGGGCCGCATCGCCCTGCCCGGCCCAGACCAGCGCCTGGGCCAGGGCCTCGGCCGCCAGGATGCGGTCGTCGACTGGTCCCGCATCGTCGGCCAGGTGGCGCGCCAGCAGACCGGCTTCGATCGCCTCGTCACAGCGGTTGAGCATCGCTGCGGCCACGCACGCCAGCACCCGCGCCTGCACCAGCTCGCGCTCGGCCTCGCCCGAGTGCAGCAGGGCCACCGCACGGCGGGCGGCCTCCAGCATCTCGGGATGGGCGCAACAGGCCTGGTCGCAGCGGGCCCGGTGCAGCCAGCCGCGGGCCTGTGGCAGCGCCTCGTCACACGCCTGTGCCAGATCGATCAGCGCCTGGGCGTGCAGGCGGCAATCCTCGACGGCGCCCTTGCGCCACAGGGCACGGCAGGTGATGTCGAGTTCGTCCAGGCGTGGCAGGTCGCTCATGTGTGTTCCATCGTCCGTGGGGTCGTCAATGCCGGAAAGTATGGAACGCCAGATCCCCGCGACCTGCGCATGAATTGGCAGTTACCACAAATTTCATTTCCAAGATCCCCGGAACAGGGGATCTGACCGGAAATGGAATTCCTTGCCAACGGACACAAAAGCAGGCTGTCACTTTGGGCAACATGTTACCGAATGCTTCTTTCAGCTCCAGAGGGCCAACCCGCCTCGGTGGGACTCGAAATGGGTGGTTTTCCTTTCAGCTGCATGAACAACCCGCCCTTGTCATGGGAATATGACCCATGTTTCGTGCCAATCTGTGAACCTTGACACGTCCAACGACGGTAATGACTGGATGAACACCATGATGCCTGTCCTGGCCACTTCCGCTGCGGTGCACACACGCCCACCAGCCGAGGGGCTGACCGGTCGCTCTGCGATCCCTTTCGACGAGGTGCTGCTGGCCGCCGAGCGGCTGGCGCGCTGGCGCATCGGCGCCACGGTGGCCTACCGCCCGCTGCGGGACGACTCGCCGCGCCGCATCGCCCAGCGCCTGCAGGCCAGCCTGGCGCCACTGGCCCGGCTGCGCGCCAACGCACAGCTGCTGGTGCAAGGCGCCACGCTGGGGCATGACCGGACCATGCTGGACGAGGTGCTCGGCGCAGCCGAGGCGGCAGGGGTGGCGGTGACGCTGGACCTGCCCGCGCCGGAGCGCACCGACGCCCTGCTGGCCTGCGTGGGCGCACTGCGTCAGGACCATGCCGACCTGGGCCTGAGCCTGTCCTGTGACCGCGAGCGCAGCCTGGCCGACGCCGACACGGCCTGCACGCTGGGCCTGCGGCTGCGGCTGGTGCAGGAGCGCCGGCACGAGACGGGCGCTGCGCGCAAGGCGTCGGCGCAGGCGTTTGCCCGCATGGTCGAGCGGGTCGCCGGACGGGCCTGCCACGTCACCCTCGTCTGCCACGATCCGCAGATCGTCACCGACAGCGTGGCGCGGCTGCGTTCGGCCGGCACGCCAGTGGCGCTGGAGCTGCTGCCGGAGCTGCCGCACCAGGGGGTGCTGTGGGTGGCCCGCACGCACCACCTGCCCATCCGCAGCTGTATCGGCTATGGCCATCCGCAGTCGGCCGTGCATGTGGGGCCGACCGCCCACACGCCACGGGTGCTCTGGTGGTCCACCTTGAGCAACAGCCTGGGCACGCTGCTGCCCGCCGCCGGTCACGCCTGATCGGGATCGTCCAGCGGCGCGTCCGCCAGGGTGTCGGGCGGCGTGTCCTCGCCCAGTCGGCGCTGCTCGCTCTCCGGACGCGGCACCGGCGTGGCCCGCGCCAGCGCCATCCACACCGCGAACGGCAGCCCCGCCTCGTGCGGCAGCGCCCGCACCGGCGCCGGCCGCAGCGTCTGCAGCACACCGTCGCGCATCTGCATCACGCCGCACTCGGACGGCACGTCGTCCACGCCCCCGATGGCCTCGGCCAGCACGTAGTAGAGCGTGCCCGCCATGTCCAGGTAGGCCGCGCGCTTGGCGGGTCGGCGCAGGTCAGCCAGCAGATCAGCCCGGCGCACCTTGATCTCGTGGACCACCGGCTGCAGGTAGGCCGCCACCGAGGTGTGGCGCACCGAGAAGACATCGGGCATCGCCATCTGCCAGCCTTCCTCGCCCTCCGTCGCCACCTTGGCGCGCAGGGACAGGCCACGCCAGGCGATGCGCCCCTCGCGCAGCTGGGCCAGGGCCACCTGCTCGACCAGTGCTTCGTGGTCGCTGCGCACGGCGCGGTTGAGCGCGGCAGACTCGGCCAGCGTCTGGATGCCGGCGTCGGTGACGCGCAGCGTGCAGCGGCCAGCGTCGTCGTGCTGGCGCTCCAGCAGGCCCATCGCCAGCAGTTCGGCCTCGACGATGTCCTGGGCGGGCCAGCCGGCGGAACGCCAGACTTCGCGCAAGCGGCGGCGGTGCTGACTGGTGAGGCGAGGAGCGGTCATGGACGTGGAAACGGCTGCAGTGGCGCCGATCATGCCGCAGGGGCACTGGTCCTGCACCGTCCCTGCGGATGGTGCGACATGGTACCGACGCGGGCACCCAGGCCGGCTCAGCGCGACGTGGCCAGCATGGCGCGGTAGTCGTCGGCACTGGCCAGCCGCGGGTTGGTCTTGTGGCAGTGGTCGGCCAGCGCACCCGTGATGATCCGGTCGTGCAACGTCTCCTCCACTCCCATCGCGGCCAGCCCGGATGGCAGCCCCAGCCGCGCATTCATCGCCTGGATCGCGGCCCCGATGTCCTGCGCCGAAGACAGCCCCATCGCCTGCGCCATGCGGTCGAGTCGCCGCTCGCGCTGCACGGACTCGGCCCCGGCATTGAAGGCGACCACGGCGGGCAGGAAGACGGCGTTGAGCGTGCCGTGGTGCAGCCGCGGGTTGACGCCGCCCAGGCTGTGGCTGAGCGAATGCACGCAGCCGAGGCCCTTCTGGAAGGCCATCGCACCCTGCATCGACGCACTCATCATGTTCAGCCGCGCCTCGCGGTCCTGGCCGTTGCGGGTGGCGCGTTCGATGTGGGTCCAGCCGCGGGCCAGGCCGTCGAGCGCGATGCCGTCGGCGGGCGGGTTGAACGGCGCGGCCATGAAGGTTTCCATGCAGTGCGCGATGGCATCCATGCCAGTGGCCGCGGTGAGCAACGGGGGCAGACCGAGGGTGAGGTCCGGGTCGCAGACCGCCGCCTTGGGCATCAGGTGCCACGAGTGGAAGCCGAGCTTGCGGCCGTCGTCCACGATCAGGATGGCGCCACGGGCCACCTCGCTGCCGGTGCCCGCCGTGGTCGGCACGGCGATCAGAGGGGCGACAGCCGCGGTGATCTTCGGCGATCCACCCTCGATCGTCGCGTAAGTGGTCAGCGGGCCGGGATGGGTCGCGGCGATCGCCACGCCCTTGGCCAGGTCGATGCTGGAGCCGCCGCCCACCGCGACCAGCCCGTCGCAGCCCGACTGCCGGTAGACCTCGGCGGCGGCGCGCACCGCGGCCTCGGTCGGGTTGGACGGCGTCTGGTCGAACACGGCCACGGGCAGGTCGCGCAGCGCATCGAGCGCCGGCTGCAGCACCCCCGCGGCGCGCACGCCGGCGTCGGTGACGACCAGCGGCCGGGTGATGCCGCAGCGGGCGCATTCGTCGGCGAGCCGCTGCACGGCGCCGGGCGCGATCTGGATCTGGGTGAGGTAGAGGATGAGCGACATCCCCGCATCCTAGGCAGCCGCACCGGGGGCCGCAGCAAGGATTACCCGAGCGTGCGCTCCAGCAGGTGCAGCGCCAGGCCGATCAGCCCGCCCACCACCGTGCCGTTGAGCCGGATGAACTGCAGATCGCGCCCGACGCCCAGCTCCAGCTCCTGCACCAGCACCGCGTCCGGCCAGTCGCGCACCGTGCGGGCGATGTGCGCCCCCGCCCCTTCGCGCAGCGCGGGCGCCAGGTGCTCGACCGCCGATTCCAGGTGCTCCTGCAGCGCCGTGCGCAGGGCGGCATCCGACACCAGCGTCTCGCCCAGCCGCTGCGCCACCACGCCCATCTGCGCACTCAGCCGCGAGCCGGGCGTGTTCAGATCGGCCAGCAGCCAGCCACGCAACTCGTCCCACAGCCCCTGCACCTGCGCCTGCAGCTCGGGCGCGTGCAGCCAGCGGTTCTTGGCCTCGTTCACGCGGGCGGCGAAGTCAGGATCGGTGCGCAGCCGCTCGATCCACTCGGCCACCACCGCGTCGAAGGCCAGCCGGCGCGGGTGCTGCGGATCGTCGCGGACCTCGCGCAGCCACGCCGCCAGCCCACGCGCCGTGGCCGCGCCGAGCTTCAGCCCGAAGTCCTCCGGCTTGCCCATCATCGCCAGCCCGCGCAGCAGCATCGGGTACTCGCGCCCGGCGATCTCCAGCAGCATCGACGACAGCGTGTGCTGCACCGGCTCGGTCTCGACGTGGTCGGCGGCTTCCTGCAGCGCCTGACCGAACAGCGCCTGGTGCCGCCCCTGCGCGGTCAGCGTCTCCAGCAGGTCACCGGCCGAGCGCGACAGGTCCAGTCCTTCCAGCCGCGTCATCACGGCGCGTTGCACGGTGTCGCGCACGCGGGGGTCGTCCAGGGCGTTCACCACCTCGGACAGCACGCCCTGCAGATGCCCGCCCAGGCGCTGGGCATGGTCCGGCTGGCGCAACCACTCGCCCAGCCGGCGAATCGGGTCGAAACCGCGCAGCCGGGCGATCAGCATCGGCGTGTCGAGGAAGCGGTCGCGGATGAAGCTGCCGAGCTGGTCGGCGAGCTGGGCCTTCTTGCGCGGCAAGATGGCGGTGTGCGGAAAGGGCAGCCCCAGCGGCCGACGGAACAGCGCCACCACGGCGAACCAGTCCGCCAGCGCACCCACCAGCGCCGCCCCCGCGAAGGCGGCCACCCAGTCCCACCACCCCTGGCGCCCCTGCAGCAGCGCCACCACCAGCAAGCCCGCACAGGCCAGCAACAGCAGCAAGGCGATGGTCTTCATGCGGGACAGGCGGGCCGCGCGGTCGGCAGCAGGGGTGGGCAGCATCGGAGTGGAATCAGGGTGGAGCAGAGGCCGACATTGTGCGCGATGTCCGAGGACGCACCGGGGACACGCCAAGCTGCCTGATGTGTGCGACATGCGCACACTTTGCGGTGCAATGTGCGATTAACGCACGAATCTGCCATCCCGCCGACCACCCCACTACGCTGCCTGCAGCCCCTCCCGCCCATGCCCCACCACCCCGACACCGCCCTCCCCACCCCCCTCGCCCCAGACGCCATCGCCGACCGCGACCGGCTCGGCGGGCTCGAAAAGGGCCTGCTCGTCATCGAGGCGTTTGACCAGGACCGCGCACGGCTGACGATCAGCGAGGTGGCGCTGCGCACCGGGCTGACGCGGGCGGCCGTGCGGCGCTGCCTGCTGACGCTGGTGCATCTGGGCTACGCGCGGCAGGAGGAGCGGCAGTTTTCACTCACGCCGCGGGTGATGCGGCTGGGGCAGTCGTACATGCACTCCGCCCGGCTGCCGCGCGCCATCCAGCCGCAGCTGCAGAAGATCGCGCTGGCGATGCAGGAGGCGAGTTCGGCAGGCGTGCTCGACGGCGACGACGTGATCGCCGTGGCGGCGGTGACGGCCGGGCGGGTGGTGTCCTCGACGCTGCAGCCCGGCACGCGCGTGCCTGCCTACTGCACCGCCAATGGCCGCGTGCTCACCGCCTGGCTACCCGCCACCGAGCGCGACGCCTGGGTCGACCGCCAGGACATGCCCGCCCGCACCGTCCACACGCTGACCGACCGCCAGCGCCTGCGCGAGGAGCTGGCCCGCGTGCGCGCCCAGGGGTATGCGCTGGTCGATCAGGAGCTGGAGCCGGGCCTGCGCACGGTGGCCGTTCCCTTGCGCAACCGGCGCGGCGAGGTCATCGCGGCCATGAACGTCAGCGTCCACGCCGCCCGTGTGCGCATCGAGGACTTGCTCGACCGCTGCCTGCCCATGCTGCTGCAGGCGCAGGAACAACTCAAACCGCTCTTGTGACAACACAAGTACTTCACCGGAGACCTGACCCATGACCACCCCCGCCATCCCCACCCGCACCCAGGTTGCCATCATCGGCGCTGGCCCATCCGGGCTGCTGCTCGGGCAATTGCTGCAGCGCGCCGGCATCGACAACGTGATCCTCGAAGCCCGCAGTGCGGAATATGTGCTCGGGCGCATCCGGGCCGGGGTGCTGGAGCAAGGCACCACCGACCTGCTCGACGAGGCGGGTGTCGGCGAGCGGATGCACCGCGAGGGGCTGGTTCATGGCGGTATCGAACTGGCGTTTGCCGGCGAGCGCCACCGCATCGACCTGCAGGCCCTCACCGGCGGCAAGACCGTGATGGTCTACGGCCAGACCGAGGTCACCCGCGACCTCATGGACGCGCGCACGGCCGCCGCCGCCCCCATCGTCTACGAAGCCACCAATGTGCAACTGCACGACATTGACAGTGCCACGCCCCGCGTGAGTTACACGCACGAGGGGGTGCGCCACGAATTGGCCTGCGACTTCATCGCGGGCTGCGACGGTTTCCACGGTATCTGCCGCGCCAGCGTGCCGCCGGAGCGCATCCAGCACTTCGAGCGGGTCTATCCCTTCGGTTGGCTCGGCATCTTGGCCGATGTGCCACCGGTCTCAGAGGAATTGATCTACTCGAACCACGAGCGCGGTTTTGCCCTGTGCAGCATGCGCAGCAAAACCCGCGTGCGCCACTACGTGCAGTGTTCGCTGCAGGACAAGGTGGAAGACTGGAGCGATGCCCGCTTCTGGGAGGAACTGCGCAGCCGGTTGGACCCGGAAGCCGCCGAGCACATGGTCACCGGCCCATCGATCGAAAAGAGCATCGCGCCGCTGCGCAGTTTCGTGGCCGAGCCGATGCGCTTCGGGCAGATGTTCCTGGCTGGGGACGCCGCGCACATCGTGCCCCCGACCGGCGCCAAGGGGCTGAACCTGGCGGCGGCCGATGTGCGTTACCTGAGCCGGGCATTCATCGAGTTTTACAACGATCGGAGCCGCGCTGGCATCGACGATTATTCGCGCAAGGCGTTGCACCGCGTGTGGAAAGCCGAGCGTTTCAGTTGGCACCTGACCAGCTTGCTGCACAAGTTTCCCGCAGGCGCGGGCGACACCGGCGCTTTTGGCCACCGCATGCAGACGGCAGAGCTGGACTACCTCGTGCATTCCAACGCGGCCATGACTGCGCTGGCGGAGAACTATGTCGGACTGCCGTTCGAGGCGTGATCGACAGGGATCATGAACCGATCCCCCAAAGCAAAAACCCCTCTGACCGGAGAGATCAGAGGGGTTTTCTAATAGAAGCCTGACGATGACCTACTTTCACACGCGCGGTGCGCACTATCATTGGCGCGGAGTCGTTTCACGGTC
>JAAFKB010000052.1 GCA_013299055.1 Sphaerotilus sp. | reverse complement strand
TCGTCGATCTGGCGAAGAAGTTCGAGGGCTACGGCGTCGAAAGCATCATCTACACCGACATCGGCCGCGACGGCATGCTCACCGGCATCAACATCGACGCCACCGTGAAGCTCGCGCAGGCGCTGACGATCCCCGTGATCGCCTCGGGCGGGCTGTCGAACATCGCCGACATCGAGGCGCTGTGCGCGGTGGAGGGTGAGGGCGTGCAGGGCGTGATCTGCGGCCGTTCGATCTACACCGGTGACCTCGACTTTGCCGCTGGCCAGCGCCTGGCTGATGAGCGCAACGGCACCACGGCCTGAGCCGGATCGGAACGCCATGCTCGCCAAACGCATCATTCCCTGCCTCGACGTGACCGGCGGCCGGGTCGTCAAGGGCGTCAACTTCGTCGGTCTGCGCGACGCGGGCGACCCGGTGGACATCGCCGCCCGCTACAACGACCAGGGCGCCGACGAGCTGACCTTCCTTGACATCACCGCCACCAGCGACGGCCGCGACCTGATCCTGCACATCATCGAGGCGGTCGCGTCGCAGGTCTTCATCCCGCTGACGGTGGGTGGTGGCGTGCGCACGGTGGCCGATGTGCGCCGGCTGCTCAACGCGGGCGCGGACAAGGTGAGCTTCAACTCGGCCGCCGTCGCCAACCCGCAGGTGATCCGCGAGGCGTCGGAGAAGTACGGCGCACAGTGCATCGTCGTCGCCATCGACGCCAAGAAGCGTGTCGGCGAGGATCTGGCGACCAAGGGGCCGGGCTGGGATGTCTACACCCACGGCGGGCGCAAGAACATGCACCTCGACGCGGTGGCCTGGGCGCGCCAGATGGCCGAGATGGGCGCGGGCGAGATCCTGCTGACCAGCATGGACCGCGACGGCACCAAGATCGGCTTCGATCTGGCGCTGACCCGCGCGGTCGCGGATGCCGTGTCGGTGCCGGTGATCGCCTCGGGCGGTGTCGGCAACCTCGATCACCTCGCCGACGGCGTGCAGCAGGGCGGGGCGGACGCGGTGCTGGCCGCCAGCATCTTCCACTATGGCGAGCACACGGTCGGCGAGGCCAAGCGGTTGATGGCGGCGCGCGGGATTCCGGTGCGGCTCTGAGGGTTCGCCCGCGGCCCGGAGGGGAACTGTCCGCGACAGAATCGTCGGCAGATTCTTGGGAGGCCGCGGTCATGGCACATCTTCTGTCCGACGAAATCGAGCGGTACCAGCGCGAAGGCTGGGTTGTGCCGCAATGGTGTCTGCCCGAGGCGCGGGTGGCCACGATGCGCGCGGCCCTGGACGAATTGCTGCGGCGCAACCCCGGTGTGCGGCCCGAGAAGCTGGTGTCGGCGCATGTGGACCGCGGGGCGGGTGACAACGGCGAGGGGGTGCGCGGCGTGGCCGATTTCCTCGATCTGGCGCGCGACCCGGAGATCGTCGAGCTGGTGTCCGGGGTGATCGGTGACGACGTGATCCTGTGGGGCTGCCATGTGTTCTGCAAGCCGGCGGGCGAGGGCTTCGAGACGCCGTGGCACCAGGATGGACACTACTGGCCGATCCGCCCGCTCGCCACCTGCACGGTCTGGGTGGCGCTGGAGCCGAGCACACGGGCCAACGGCTGCCTGCAGGTGATCCCCGGCTCGCACGCCGCCAAGACCCTGCACCCGCATCTCCATGAAGATCGGCCGGACGTGACGCTGAACCAGCGGCTGGCGGCGGGGGCGTTCAGCGAGGATGCAGCCGTGGACGTGGAACTGGCGCCGGGCCAGATGAGCCTGCACGATGTCTACATGGTCCACGGCGCCCGCGCCAACACCAGCGCGCTGCGCCGCACAGGGGTGGCGCTGCGCTACATGCCGGCCTCATCCCATTTCGACCGCAGCCTGCGGCCGGTCGCTGGTCAGAGTGGTGTGCCGGTGGATTTCTCGCAGCGGCCGCTTTGGCTGCTGAAGGGGCGGGATGTCTGCGGGTTGAACGACTTTGACGTCGGGCACGTCAGGGCTCGCCCACCAGCCTCCGTGTGATGCGGTAACCTGCCCGCGCCAGGAGCTGGCGCTCCGGCCGACCGCTGACGGGGACCAGCGGCCAGCGCCGCGCCCGCAGCAGGCGGTTGAGGCGGTGCAGGTCCGCTTCGGCGCCGGACCGGATGGAGCGCCAGGTGATGGACAGGCTGATCGAGACGCGGTCGCCGTTCTGCACGAAGTGGGGCGCCTTCACCGGCACGAGCACGGCATCGCCAGGGGTCAGCGTCACCGGGTCCATCCGGTCGCGGAAGGCCTCGTCCCAGGCGAGGTTGCGGTGGCCGCCGGCATGAAACGCTTCGCTCTGTGTGGGCGGGACCAGCACGGGATCACCCGCCGGAAAGAGGTTCATCACCTTGCGGCCCTCGATCTGCAGCAGGATGTTGTGCTCCGGGTCCATGTGGAACGGCGTGACGCTGCCGGGTGAGCTGAGGAAGAGGAAGGCCTCGCGGCGCACCATCGGTCCGGTCTTCGGCGTCACCAGGGGCGCCAGTTCGGCCAGTACGCTGTCCAGCAAGGCGCCATAGGCGGGATCGCGCTCGATGTTCTTCAGCACGATCCAGCTCTGGTTCTCGTCGATCGAGCGGATCGTCTCGGCTGCCGACAGCCCGTTGGCCGGGGTGTCGTCCGGGGCGAGGCCGACGGGCAGCGTGCCGAGGTTGTATTCCATCGACGTCTCGGGCAGGCGGGTGGCCAGTGCGGCCAGCGCGTCGCGGGTGAGCAGCGGATGGCCCAGCAACTTGTGGGGCAGCCTGGCGTGGCGGTCGGGGTAGGCCTGCTGGACGGCCTGGAGCGCGGTGGCCGGGAAGACCGGCGAGCCAGTGGAGTCGGGACCGATGGGGTTCATGGCGTCATCCTGCGTTTGAGCCTCTGAAATCCGGCCTCCAGTACCGAGAGCGCGGGCAGCACCAGGCGCCCGGCCGCGCCGCGTATCCCGCCATGTCGCAAGGCCACGCGGTATTGGGCGATGGTCCGCCGCTCGCCCCAGAGGCTGTCGATCATGGGATGGTCCGGCGCGGCGCAACTGTCCATCCAGGGGGCCACGCGGTCGTCCAGTACCCGGACGAGGTTGAACTGCTCGATCAGCACGCCCGGCGAATAGCGGGCGAAGGCGGGGTCGACGGCGATCTTGAACGAGAAGGCGCCGTCCGGGCCGACGAAGTTGAGCAGCATCGCGATGGTGCGGTCGCTGCAGTCCAGCCGCAGCAGATCAAGGGCGCCGCTCGCCAGGGCCGCCGCACAGCCGGTCCGGAAAAATGCGGTGTCTGCGGGGCTGGAGGCCAGCGCCGTGCCGCGCTCGCCCTTCCAGCCCGCGCGCTCGACCGCGAGAAAGGTGTCGATCCACTCCGGCAGCTCGGCGGCGTCGCGCAGGACACGGGTCTGCACCGGACCCTCGTCGCCCAGGCGGGCCATCAGGCGGCGCAGCTCCTTGCGCTTCTTGGCGCGGACCTGCTGCTCCCAATACGCCTGGGCGTCCAGCGTGCTGTGCAGCAGCGCCCGCTGGGAACGCCCGACCTCCTCCAGCCGCCGCCCCTGTCGGGCACAGACCCGCGCCAGTGCCTGTGCTGCGGGGCCGTCCGCCGCGATGCGGCGCAGGTGCAGAAAGTGGCCGGACCAGGGTGCCGCATCCAGCGCGGCCAGCACCGCCTCCCAGCCAGCTTCTTCACGACCTTTGCGCAGCAAGGGCGCGCCGTAGAAGCCGTGGCGGTGGATCCAGTTGGCGCAGTGGGCGAGCGGGACGCGGCCGTGGCGCCGGCTGACCGTGACAGGCAGCAAGGCGATCGGTACACCGTCTTCCAGCGGTTCGATGCGGTAGACCGCTTCCGCACCGTCCCGCAGATGCTCCAGCGCCGGCTGCAGCAGCATGGGCAGGTAGAAATGGTTCGGCTCGGCACAACTGCCCGGCGGCCAATCCGTCGCGAGCGGTGCATCCGAGTCAGACCGCCGAGGGGTCGGGTCGGCGGTCGTCAGCCCCCGCCTGAACGGATCGGCTGCCAGGCGGGTCTGGCCCACCTTGGCAGCGATGCCGGCGGAACTGCAGGCGACGGGAGGAAGAGATGGAAACAAAATGCACCAATGATGTGACATTGGTTACATTTTGTGGTGTTTTGAAGCGCTGTGCTGCGCCTGCGCGTAGGGAATGGGCGGGTGTTCAGCCGCACCTAAGACACGCCCGCGACGCCCCGGATGTCACACCAGCGCATTGCGGATCGCGTACACCGTCAGCTCCGAGTTGTTCGTCAGACTCAGCTTCTCCAGCACCCGCGCCCGGTAGACGCTCACCGTCTTCGGGCTGAGCGACAGCTCCTCGGCGATGTCGCTCAGCCGCTTGCCCGAGGCGATCATGGTCAGCGTCTGCAGCTCGCGATCGGAGAGTTTTTCGTGCGCAGCTTCCGGGGCCGGGGTGGTCAGGCTCTCGACCAGCATCTGCGCCATCTCGGCGGTGATGTACTTGCGTCCCTGGGCGACCATGCGCACGGCGGTGACGATCTGTGTCGTGTCGCCCCCCTTGTTCACATAGCCGAATGCACCACCGCGCAACGCCCGCAGCGCGTACTGGTCCTCCGGGTACATCGAGACGATCAGCACCCGGATCGGCGAGCCTTCGTCCTTGAGCGCGTGCAGCACGTCCAGCCCGCTGCGGCCGGGCATGTTGATGTCGAGCACCAGCACGTCGCAGGCGGTGGTGCGCAGCAGGGAGCGCAGTTCGCCATATTCGCCCGCTTCGCCGACGATCTGCATGTCGGGTTGTTCCGCGAGCGTGTCGCGGATGCCGCGGCGGATCAGGGCATGGTCGTCACAGAGAATCACGCGGGTCATAGTGCGCCCCAGGTAGAAGGATCGTGCGGACTGCTGGGCTGCGCCAGCGCGAGTTCGGCATCACCGGGACGCGAGGCCACGTCGCCCATGTCGTGAGGCACCGAGAGTATCAGGGTCGTCCCCGTCGGCGAGCTGCTCAGGTCGATCCAGCCGCCCACCGTGTCCGCTCGTTCATGCAAGCCGCGAATTCCGAACGAATGGTCCTTGCCCAGATCGCCATTGGCCAGCCCGCGGCCGTTGTCGCTGATCTCCAGCGACAGCACCCCGGCCGCCACCGTCAGGTCCACCTGCACCCGCGTGGCCTGGGCGTGCTTGGAGATGTTGGTCAGTGCCTCCTGTGCCGTTCGGTAGGCCACCAGTGGCACGCCCGGCGAGAGACTGAGGTGGTCGTGGCTGGTGCGGAACGTGGTCCGCATGCCCGTGCGGCGCTCGAAACGCTGCGTCATCCATTGCAGTGCGGCCACCAGCCCCTGCTCCAGGATGGCCGGCCGCAGGTTGTGCATGATGCGCTGGCTGGCTTCGATGGCGTGGTTGACCGACTCCAGCGCCTGCTGCGCCCGCTCGGCCAGTGGCCCGTTTGGCGCATGGCGGGCGATCCAGGCCAGGTCGAACTTGACTGCAGTGAGCGAGCCACCCACGTCGTCGTGGACCTCGCGGGCGATGGCGGCACGCTCCATCTCGATGCTGGTCTGCAGGTGCTGGGCCAGCTCGGACAGGCGCTTGCGCGAGCGGGCCAGTTCCTCGTCGGTGCGCTGGCGGGCGCGCTGGCCTTCGCACACTTCCACAGCGTGCAGCAGGGCTGGCACCAGGCGGGCCAAGTTGCTCTTGAGCAGATAGTCCGACGCGCCATTGCGCATGGCCTCGACGGCGGTGTCCTCGCCGATTTCTCCGGACACCAGGATGAACGGCATCAGCGTGTCGCGGTCGCGCAGCAGCTCCAGCGCGATCAGGCCCGAGAACCCAGGCAGGTTGTAATCCGAGATCACCGTGTCCCAGGTCTGGTCCAGCGCGGCGAGGAAGGCGCTCTCGGTGTCCACGCGGTACATGGTGGCCTCGATCCCGCCTCGGCGCAGGTGGACCAGCACGAGCTGGTGGTCCATGTCCGAGTCTTCGAGGTGGAGGATGCGCAGGCGGCGCGGTGGAGGCGGGCGGTACATGGGGCGTCTCCTGGAAACTGGCTCGGATTTTGCAGCGTGATCCCGGCACCACTGTGTGCCTGTACTGAGAAAAATCGAGGCAGTTGACGCACACCCTGTCGTTTGGCGTGCGTGGTGTTCCTGCTGGAGTAGTGACTCATGCCTTTGATCCTCGCTGTCGATGACTCCGCCTCCATGCGCCAGATGGTGTCCTTCACGCTCAAGAGCGCGGGCTACCAGGTGGTAGAGGCCATGGACGGGGCCGATGCCTGGGAGAAGGCTGGACGCCAGACCTTCGACCTCATCCTGACCGACCAGAACATGCCCAGGATGGATGGCACCGCCCTGACCCGCAAATTGCGCGAGACGACGCAATACCAGTCCACGCCCATCCTGATCCTCACCACCGAGTCGGGTGAAGACATGAAGAAGGCCGGGCGCGCTGCCGGGGCGACCGGCTGGCTGGTCAAGCCGTTCGATGCGATCAAGCTGCTCGAAGTCATCCGACTGCTCCTGCGCTGACCACGGTGCGGCGTTCTCCTCCAGGCTCCAGGTGCAATCCATGCGTGACTCAGACCATGACGGCCGAGAGGCCAGCCGTTCCGGCGACGGCGGACTCGATCTGCGGCAGTTCCACCAGACCTTCTTCGAGGAGGCGGCCGAGAATCTGCAACGTCTGGAGCAGTTGCTGCTGACATTCGATCCTGCCGCGGCGGACGACGAGACGCTCAATGCGATCTTCCGGGTCGCGCACTCGATCAAGGGCGGTGCGGCGACCTTCGCCTTCGTGGAGGTGGCTGCGCTGGCCCACGAGATGGAGGCGTTGCTGGACCGCCTGCAGCGCCATGAGCTGGTGCCCACGCAGGGCATGGTCGATGTGCTGCTCCAGGGCAGCGATGCGCTGTGGGCCCAGTTGTCCTTCCGGCAGGGGCTTGCGTCAGCGCCTGCCGCAGCCGATGGGCTGGTGCGTGCACTGCGACAGCTGGTGACACCGCCCCTGGACCTGACGGGCGCACAGGAGGGCACCCCCGCACCGGCCGGGCCGCCTGTGCTGCGCGAACTGGAGGTGCGCATCGGGCCACTGGAGCACGCGGAGGCGGCCAACCAGCTGCACGAGCTGTTCGACGACATCCCGGGTCTGGGCGAGATGCGCCCACTGGACTTTGGCCAGGCGGTCGATGGCCTGCGCCGCTTCAGCGTGAGCACGTCGTGCAGCGATGCCGAATTGCTGGATCTGTTCAGTTTCCATGTCGACCGGACGCTGGTCCACCTGAGTGGGCTGGGGCCGGGCTTCGGGTTCTACGAAGGCAATCCAGGTGCCCCGTCGGGCCACTCCAGCCCCCCCGTCCCGACACAGGCGCCGGCTCCAGCTGCGGCGTCCAGCACCGTGCCACGCCCCAGCACCGGCGGTGCTGGCGCATCCGTGGACGCCACCACGCTGCGCGTCTCGGTGGACAAGGTCGACCAGCTCATCAATCTGGTGGGCGAACTCGTCATCACGCAGGCCATGCTGATCCAGAGCAGCCACACGCTCGACCCGGTCGTCCACCAGGCCCTGCTGGCGTCGATCAGCCTGGTCGAGCGCAATGCCCGGGATCTGCAGGACGCCGTGATGTCGATCCGCATGATCCCGATGTCGGCGGTGTTCAGCCGATTCCCTCGGATGCTGCGGGATCTGTCGGGCAAGCTGGGCAAGCAGGTCGAGCTGGTGACGCTGGGCGAAGCCACGGAGCTGGACAAGGGCCTGATCGAGAAAATCACCGATCCGCTGACCCATTTGGTGCGCAACGCCTGCGACCACGGCATCGAGCTGCCCCAGGTGCGCACCCAGAGCGGCAAGTCCGCGCACGGCACCATCACCCTGTCGGCCTGGCACCAGGGTGGCTCGGTCGTGATCGAGGTGCGCGACGATGGCAAGGGCCTTTCCCGCGAGAAGCTGCTGGCCAAGGCGCGCGAGCGCGGCTTGTCTGCACCAGATTCCCTGACCGACACGCAGGTCTGGAACCTGATCTTCGAGCCGGGCTTCTCGACCGCCGAGGTGGTCACCGATGTGTCCGGCCGCGGCGTGGGCATGGACGTGGTGAAGAAGAACATCACC
Organism: Sphaerotilus sp.; assembly: GCA_013299055.1. GTDB lineage: Bacteria > Pseudomonadota > Gammaproteobacteria > Burkholderiales > Burkholderiaceae_C > Sphaerotilus. The sequence continues at coordinate 19,169 of JAAFKB010000052.1, read as the reverse complement.
GGGCTGGGTGGACGGGTCGAGATCGACTCGGCACCGGGCTGCGGCATGAGCGTCAAGGTGCGTCTGCCGCTGACGCTGGCGATCATGGACGGCATGAGCATCGCAGTGCGCGACGAGGTCTACATCCTGCCGATGGCCTCGGTGGTCGAAAGCGATCTGATCGGGCCGGAGTCGATCCGTTCGCTGGGCGGCGGCGGTCGGGTGGCCAAGGTGCGCGACGATTACCTGCCGGTGGTGGACCTGGCGCAGGCGCTGGGCTTGCCGCCCGCCGAGGCAGGCCAGGCGCCGGGGATCATGGTGATTGTCGAGTCAGAGGGGCTGCGTGCTGCGCTGCTGGTCGATGAACTGGTGGGGCAGCAGCAGGTCGTGGTGAAGAACCTGGAGACCCACTTCCGGCGCATCCCCGATGTCTCGGGCGCCACCATCCTCGGCAATGGCAAGGTGGCGCTGATCCTGGATGTGGGGTCGCTGGTCAGCCGCCGCTGACGTCGGAGCCCACGCCAAGCCTCAGGTGGCGGCCTGCCGCAGCGTCTCGCTCACCGGGCGGCGCAGCACCTCGCGCAGGCTCCACCACCCCGCGCCCAGGGCCAGCAGCGCCCCCGCCAGCGAGCCGAACAGCGGCACCCACAGCGGCGGATTCCACTGGAACTGGAACACCTCCCGTGCCAGCGCCCAGCCCACGGCCAGCGCCGCTGCCGAGGCCAGCAAGCCCGCCAGCGCCCCCACGCCGAGCAGCTCCGCCCGCTGCACCTGCCGCAGCAGCGCGCTGCCTGCGCCCATCGCCCGCAGCAGCGCGAACTCCCGGGCCCGCGCTTCCCGCGTGGCGCTCACGGCGGCAAACAGCACCAGCAGCCCGGCGCACAGCGTGAAGCCGAACAGGAACTCCACCGCCCGGATCACCTGGTCCAGCACCCGCTGCACCTGGCCGATCTGGGCGGACACGTCGACGTTGGTGATGTTCGGGAAGTTGCGGGCCAGCGCCGCGTCGAAGCCCGGCTTGTCCGGTGCCCGCAAGGCGGCGATGTAGGTGGCCGGCAGGTCGGGCATGGCCGCGCGCGGGAACATCACGAAGAAGTTCACCCGCATCGAGCCCCAGTCCACCTTGCGCAGGCTGGTGATGCGGCCTTCGGCTGCCGTGCCCGCGATGTCGAAGCGCAGCCGGTCACCCAGCTTCAGCCCCAGCGTCTTGGCCAGCCCTTCCTCCACGCTCAGTCCGTCGGCCTCGTCCGTCTGCCACTGTCCAGCGGACACGGTGTTGTGGCCGGGCAGGGTGGCGCTGTGGCTGAGGTTGAACTCGCGCTCGACCAGCCGCTGGGCGCGGGGCTCCTGGTAGCTGCTCGGCCCGACCGTGCGGCCGTTCACCGCCAGCAGCCGGCCCCGGATCATCGGGTACCAGTCGTAGCGCGCCACGCCTGCGCTGGCCAGCGATTGCCGGAAGTCGTCGCCCTGTTCGGGCAGGATGTTGATGACGAAGCGGTCGGGCGCGTCGGCCGGCGTCGCGGCGCGCCAGCTCGACACCAGGTCCGTGCGCAGCAGCACCAGCAGCATCAGCGCCATCAGCCCCAGGGCCAGCGCACTGACCTGCAGCACCACCAGCCCCGGCCGCGCCCCCAGACTGCGCGTGGCCAGCGTGAGCCAGCGGGGTGCGCCGACTTCCGGCACGGCGCGGCGCAAGGTCTGCACCGCCAGCCACGCCGCCCCCGCGAACAGCGCCCACGCCACCGCGAAGCCGCCGACCGCGATCGCGCCGAGCTTGGGATCCTGGGCCACGACCATCAGCAGCGCCGCATACCCCGCCAGTCCCGCCAGCAGCACCCCCAGCGAGGCGGCCCGCAGCTCGCCCATGTCGCGCCGGATCACCCGCAGCGGCGGCACCTGCGCCAGCTGCAGCACCGGCGGCAGCCCGAACGCGGCCACCAGCACCATGCCCACGGCCAGTCCGAACACGCCCGGCCAGACCCCTGGCGCAGGCAGATTCGTCTCGACCAGCCCCGCCAGCAGCACGACGAAGACCTGGTGCACCCCCAGCCCGATCAGCACTCCCAGCGCACTCGCCGCCACGCCCACCATCCCCAGCTCCAGTCCGTAGACCGCCGCGATGCGCCGCTGCGGCAGACCCAGCACGCGCAGCATCGCGCAGGCGTCCAGGTGCCGCGCCGCGAACCCCCGTGCCGCGATGCCCACCGCCACCGCCGCCAGCAGTGCCGCCAGCACGGCCACCAGCTGCAGGAACTGCCCCGCCCGGTCCAGCGTCTGGCGCATCTCGGGGCGTGCGTTGTCCATCGACTCGACCCGCGTGCCGCGCAGGTTGTCGCGTGCCACCGTGGCCTCCACCCACGCGACCCAGCCGCGCACGGCCGATTGACCGCTGGCGCGCCGCGTCGTGTCCGCAGGGACCACAGCCAGCCGCCAGTTCACCCGGCTGGCTGGCTGGACGAGGCCGGTGGCGGCGAGGTCTGCCTCGGCCAGCATGACACGGGGCGCGAAGCTCATGAACCCCGCATCCCGGTCCGGCTCGACCCGCAGCACGCCGGCGATGCGCAACTGGGCGTCTCCCAGCAGCAGCGGATCGCCCACCTGGACCGCCAGGGCGTCAAGCACGCTGGCGTCCACCCAGACCGTGCCGGCGTCCGGACCGCTGCGGCGTTCGCGCACGGGGCTGGTGGCGCTGTCGCTGAGGCCCAGCGTGCCCCGAAGCGGGTAGCCCTCGGACACCGCCTTCACGGACACCAGCTTCGAGGCCCCGCCACGCGCCTCCGGCGCCCGCGCCATGCTGGGAAAGCGCACGTTGCGGGCGGTCTTCAGGCCCATCTCGCGGGCAGAGGTCTCGAAACCGGCGGGCAGCGGCTGGTCGCTGGCGACGACGGCATCTCCGCCCAGCAGTGTCAGCGCATCCCGCGCCAGCCCGGACTGCAGCCGGTCGGCGAAGAATCCCACGGCACAGATCGCCGCCACCGCCAGCGCCACCGCCACCAGCATCAGCCGCAGCTCGCCCGCCCGGAAATCCCGCCGCAGCTGCCGCCAGGCCAGGCGCAGCGCGGACGGTGGGGACAGGGAGGGGGTGGGCGACGAGGGGGCCGAGGCAGACAAGGGCACGGTGTTCATCCCGGCAAGGTACACCACCGCACGGCTCCCGGTCGAATGCTGCGTGCAAAGGCACAGAATGTCGGTGGCCGATCGCAGTGCTTCAATCGAGTCCACCATGCACACACACCCTTCGTCCTTGCCTCCGCTCTACCTCTCGCACGGCTCGCCGATGATTGCCATCGAGTCTTCGCCGGCGGCGCATTTCCTGGACCGGCTCGGCCCGGCCATCGAGCGTGCCTTCGGGCGGCCACGGGCGGTGGTCGTCGTCTCGCCGCACTCGTCGACGCGCCAGCCGATGGTGCTGGCGGGTGCGCGCCACGCGGCGATCCACGACTTCGGGGGCTTCCCGGCTGAGCTGTACGCGCAGCAGTACGACGTGGCCGGCGCGCCCGCGCTGGCGCTGGACGTGGCGCAGCGGCTCACCACGGCCGGCATCCCGACGCAGGCGGTGGACGCCAGCGGCCTGGACCACGGCATCTGGACGGTGATGAAGCGCGCCTGGCCAGGGGCGGAGGTTCCGGTGGTGCCGCTGACGCTGGTGCCGACGTGGTCCCCGGCCCAGCTCTGGGCCGCCGGTCGCGCGCTGGCGGGGTTGGCCGACGAGGGCGTGCTCGTGGTCGGCAGCGGGGCGATGACGCACAACCTGCGGCGCTTTTTCGGCGGCAGCGCGGTGCCGGACGGACAGGTCGCGCCGGATGTGGTGGCCTTCCAGGACTGGGTGGTGTCCCGTGGCGCGGCGTGCGACTGGGCGGCGTTGCGCGACTACCGCCGGCAGGCCCCCGGCGCGGCGCTGCAGCACCCGACGGACGAACACTGGCTGCCGTTCTACGTCGCGGCGGGGGCGGTCGGGGCGGGTGGTGAGGCGTCGCCGATGGTGCGGCTGCACGGCAGCGTGGACGCGGGCGTGCTGGCGATGGACAGCTTCGCGTTCGGGCCGCACGCCGGGGCGCTGGCGGCGGCGCTGGCCTGACGGTTGCAGCCGAGCACCCGCCGGCTCAGCCGGGGTTGTCGATGTCGATGAACTGGTGCGCGATGCCGAAATGCGCCGCCAGGTGGGCGCCCACGGCCTGCACGCCGTAGCGTTCGGTGGCGTGGTGCCCGCAGGCCATGAACGCCACGCCGGTCTCGCGGGCGATGTGGGCCTGGGGTTCGGAAATCTCGCCCGTCAGGTAGACATCGGCGCCGGCTGCGATGGCGGCCTCGAACCAGCCCTGCGCCCCGCCCGTGCACCAGGCCACGCGCTGCACCGGGCGGCCATCGCCGGGCGCGACCACCGGCGTGCGGTCCAGCTGGGTGGCGATCCGGGCGGCCAGGGCCTCCAGCGTGCAGGCCCCGTCCAGCGGCTGGCCGATCACCCCGAGCGCCTTGTCGCCGAAGGTGCCGGTGCGGACCAGGCCGAGCCGGTCGCCCAACTGCGCGTTGTTGCCCAGCGTGGGGTGGGCGTCCAGCGGCAGGTGGTAGGCGTAGAGGTTGATGTCGTGGCGCAGCAGCGCGGCCAGGCGCTGCTTCATCCAGCCGGTGACGCGCCCGTCCTGACCACGCCAGAACAGACCGTGGTGGACGAGGATGGCGTCGGCGCCCGCGTCAGCCGCCGCCTCGATCAGCGCCAGGCTGGCCGTCACCCCGCTGACGAGGCGGCGCACCTCGGCGCGCCCCTCCACTTGTAACCCGTTGGGACCATAATCCGTGAACTTGGCGACCTCCAGGCACTGTTCCAGGTGGTCGGCCAGTCCAGTGCGGTGTGCCACGTTCTGCACGCGCTCCGCGCGCTCCACGTATCCCGTCATTCTTTGCTCCTTGTCCATGCGCAGGCTCTGGCTCGTATTCTCTCAAGCGGTCACGGTGGCCCTGGCCGTGGTGTTCGTGCTGGCCACGCTCAAGCCGCAGTGGATCGGCGCGCCGACGGTCGGTGCGCCCGTGCAGCTGAGCATCGTGCAGCCGGCGCCGCCCGCCGCCTCCGGCACTGCCCCCGTCCATCCCGGCAGTTTCGCACCGGCCGCCCGGCGCGCCTCGCCTTCGGTGGTCAGCGTCGTCACCAGCGCCGCTGCCGACCCGCGGCGCAAGTCGGGTGCCGCCAGTCCCGGCAGCCCCGGCCAGCCCGCCGAGCCCTGGTTCCACCGCTACTTCGGCGACCAGGATGGCCCCAGCAGCGGCACCGGCTCCGGCGTGATCGTCTCGCCCGACGGGTATCTGCTCACCAACAACCACGTCGTCGAGAACGCGGGCCAGATCGAGATCGGGCTGGCGGATGGCCGGCGCGTGGCGGCCAAGGTGGTCGGCACCGACCCGGACAGCGACCTGGCGGTGCTCAAGGTCGCGCTCAAGGGCCTGCCCGCCATCACCTTCGGCGATGCGGATGGCCTGCAGGTCGGCGATGTCGTGCTGGCCATCGGCAATCCGTTCAACGTCGGGCAGACCGTCACCTCGGGCATCGTCAGCGCGGTGGGCCGCACCGGGCTGGGGCTCAACACCTTCGAGAACTTCATCCAGACCGACGCCGCCATCAACCCTGGCAACTCGGGCGGTGCGCTGGTGGACGCCAACGGGCAGCTCATGGGCATCAACACGGCCATCTACTCGCGCTCGGGCGGCAGCATGGGCATCGGCTTCGCGATCCCGGTGTCCACGGCACGCCAGGTGATGGAAGGGCTGATCGCCGAGGGTGTCGTCACGCGGGGCTGGATCGGCGTGCAGCCCAGCGACCTGACCGCCGACATGGCCGAGTCCTTCAAGCTCAAGGTCGACCGCGGCGTGCTCATCACGGGGGTGCTGCAGGACGGCCCGGCCAGTGCCGCCGGCATGCAGCCGGGGGATGTCGTGCTCAAGGTGGGTGACGCGGCGGTGGCCAATACCGCGCAGCTGCTCAACGCCGTGGCGGCACTCAAGCCGCTGTCGTCGGCGGTGATCACGGTGCAACGTGGCGATCAGGCCATCACGCTGACCGTGAAGGTGGCCCAGCGCCCCAAGGCCAGGATCGCGGGCAGGAAGCCGGCCGAGTGATCGGCTGGCCCCTGCGCATCAGGTGCCGGTGGAGGTTGGCGCGTCTTCGGTGTCCGGGGCCTTGGTGTGCTTCAGGAAGAACTGCGAGGCGATGATGCCCACCTCGTACAGCAGTCCCATCGGCACCAGCAGCGCGACCATCGAGACGGCATCCGGCGGCGTCACCAGCCCGGCCGCAGCCGCAGCGGCGACCCAGAAGTAGCGCCGGAACTCGCGCAGCTGGTCCACGGTCAGCACGCCCAGCCGTGTCAGCACGACCACCGCCACCGGCACCTCGAACGCCACGCCGAAGGCGATGAACATGGTGATCACGAAGTCCAGGTAGGCCTCGATGTCCGGGCTCACCGCCACCGATGCCGGGGCCATCGACTGGATGGCCGGGAAGGCTTGTCCGAAGACGAAGAAGTAGCAGAACGCGACGCCGATGTAGAACAGCAGCGTGCTGCTCGTCACCAGGGGCAGCACCAGCCGACGCTCGTGCTTGTACAGCCCCGGCGCGACAAACGCCCAGATCTGGTAGAGCACCCAGGGCAGCGCCACGCCGAAGCCCGCCAGCAGCGTGACCTTGATCGGGATGAGGAAGGGCGAGACGACCCCGACCGCGATCATCTTGGAGCCGGCGGGCAGCGCCTTGACCAGCGGCAGTGCGAGCAGGTCGTACATGCGCGACGGCCCGGGGAACAGGCACAGCAGCGCGAAGACGGCGCCCACGCCGTAGACGGTCTTGAGCAGGCGGTCGCGCAGCTCGATCAGGTGGCTGACGAAAGGGGCTTCGGTGCCCTGCAGCTCATCGGTGGGTGTGGACATGGATCAGGGCGAACGCATCGGGCGCGCAGGGCGGAATCGTGCCACCCGGGCGGCGCCCGACTGCACATGGCGGCGCACGTTCTCGCTTTTCTTGTACCACTGGGGCACGGCGGAACGCTTGATGCGCCAGTTCTTCTTGGTGGGGACGTACGGGGCGGCGGGCGCCGGGGTGCTGTCCCAGTTGTAGGGCTCGTAGGTCGGCGTGTCGTCTGAAGAGGACTGGCCCAGCGCGTCGTTCACGTCGCGGGTCGCGTCGTCCAGACCCCGTGAGACCGACTGCCCGACATCGCGCGCGGCCGTCTCGAACTGCTCGCGGACCTTGGTCAGCTCCTCCAGCTCGATCGAGCGGTTGACCTCGGCCTTCACGTCGGCCACGTAGCGTTGCGCCCGGCCGAGGAGCGTGCCGGCCATGCGCGCCAGCTTGGGCAGCCGCTCGGGCCCGATCACGATCAGCGCGATCCCGGCCACGAGCATGATCTTGGAAATGCCGATGTCGAGCATGGGTCAGATCAGGGCGTGGGCCGGCTCAGGACTTGGTCTTGGCTTCGACGTCGATGGTCTGGCTGTCCAGACGCTTCTCGGCGACGACCTGGGCGGTCGGGGCGGCAGCCGCTGCAGCGGTGGCTTCGGCGTTCTTGTCCCCGTCCTTGACGCCGTCCTTGAAGCCTTTGACGGCCGAGCCGAGGTCCGAGCCGATGCTCTTGAGCTTCTTGGTGCCGAAGACCAGCACGACGATGACGAGGAAGATGATCAGGTGGGTGGTGGACAGGCCCATGGTGGTGCTCCGGTGCGGGTGTGTGGTTCTGTGGATGTCAGCGAACGTCGGCAGGGAATTCTAGGTCAGCCGTGTTTCCAGGGCCGGGGTCCGCCCATCACATGCAGGTGCAGGTGGTAGACCTCCTGGCCGCCATCCGGGCCGGTATTGATCACGGTGCGAAACCCGTTGGTCGCACCTTGCTCGACGGCCAGTCGCGGGGCCAGCGTCATCATGCGACCCAGCAGCGCCGCGTGCTCGGCGGTCACGTCGCCGAGGCCGGCGATGTGCTGGCGCGGGATGACCAGCAGGTGGACGGGCGCGGCCGGGTGGATGTCCTTGAACGCGATCAGCTCGTCGTCCTCGTGGACCTTCTGGGCGGGGATCTCGCCGGCGGCGATGCGGCAGAACAGGCAGTGCGGATCGTGGCTCATGGTGCGGCAGACAGAGTGGAGGGGCGGCTGGCGAACTCGGCCAGACCGGACAGGCCTTCGCGGCGCTCCAGCTCGGCGACCACGTCGGCCGGGGTCAGGCCGAACTGGACGAGCGCCACGATGCTGTGGAACCAGAGGTCGGCCACTTCGTAGACGAGCTTCTGCGCGTCGCCATCCTTGGCGGCGATCACCACTTCGGTGGCTTCTTCGCCGATCTTCTTGAGGATGGTGTCGGTGCCCTTGTGGAACAGGCGGGCGACGTAGCTCTTGTCCGGATCGCCGCCGCGGCGTGAGGCGATGACCTCGGCGAGGCGGGCCAGGCTGTCCTGGGAGGTCAGAGGTGGCGTCGTCATGGTCGTCGTCATGGCTTGGCGTAGATGGTGTGGGGGTCTTTGAGGACGGGCTCGACCGGCTGCCATGCGGGCTGCCCATCCGCACCGGGCAGCAGGCGCTCGTAGAAGCAGGAGTGGCGCCCCGTGTGGCAGGCAATGCCCGGTTCGTGGCCCTGCTGCGTCACCTTCAGCAGCACGACATCCTGGTCGCAGTCGAGGCGGATTTCATGCACCTCCTGCACATGGCCCGACTCCTCGCCCTTGTGCCACAGGCGATTGCGCGAGCGGCTCCAGTAGACGGCCTGCCCGCGCTCGGCGGTCAACGCCAGCGCCTCACGGTTCATCCACGCGAACATCAGCACGTCGTTCGTGCCCGTTTCCTGCGCGATCACCGGCACGAGGCCGTCGGCAGTCCATGCAATCTTGTCCAACCAGTTCATGTGGGGGAGTGTAGCAACCGGCCGTGACAGCCCTGTGCGTTCCGTGACAATGGCCCGATGGCACACCTTGACCTTGCTCCATCTCCCTCGGCTCCCCCTGCCACCCGCCCGGTGGCGATCACGCTCGGCGACGCGCTGGGCATCGGCCCGGAGATCACCGTCCGCGCCTTTCTCGACGGCCGCGCCGGGCCGCCGGGGCACACGCTGGTGATCGGCGAGCCGGCGGTGCTGCGGCGGGCAGCGGCGGTGTGGCGCCAGCGCAGCGACGTGCCGGCGCTGCCCATCGCCGTGATCGACTCGGTGGCCGATCTGGCCGAGGTGCCGCCGGGGGCATTGCCCGTGCTGCTGCCGCGCTGGCGCTGCCCGGAGCTGGCACAGGCGCCGTGGGGCATGGTGGACGCCCGCTGCGGCCGGCTCGCGGCGGCCTGCATCCGCGACGCCGTGGCGCTGGCCAGCCGAGGCGAGGTCTCGGCGATCGTCACGGCGCCGATCCACAAGGAGGCGCTGTCCGCGGCGGGCGAGCCGTATCCCGGCCATACCGAGATGCTCGCCGCCGAGAGCGCGGTCCATGGGCAGCCGGCGGACGTGCGGATGATGCTGGCGAACGAGGCGCTGAAGACGGTGCTGGTGACGGTGCATTGTTCGCTGCGGGAGGCCATCGAGCGGGTGACGTTCGACGCGGTGCTGTCCACGCTGCGCATCGCCCACGCGAGTGCGGCCAGATGGGGCCAGCCGACGCCGCGCATTGCCGTGGCCGGGCTGAATCCACATGCGGGCGAGGGGGGGCTGTTCGGTCGCGAGGAGATCGAGGTCATCGCGCCAGCCATTGCCGCCGCCCGCGCAGAGGGCATCGATGCCCGCGGCCCCTATGCGCCGGACACGGTGTTCATGCGGGCGCGCACGGGCGAGTTCGATGTGGTGCTGGCGATGTACCACGACCAGGGGCTGATCCCGGTGAAGTACCTCGGGGTGGAGCAGGGCGTCAACGTCACGCTGGGCCTGCCCTTCGTACGCACCAGCCCGGACCACGGGACGGCGTTCGACGTGGCCGGACGGGGCGTGGCGGATGCATCGAGCCTGGTGGCGGCGCTGGCGATGGCGCGGCGGCTGGCGGGTCAGCGCAGCGCGTAGTCGAGCGCGAGGCCGGCGAAGACCGTGGCGCCCAGCCAGTGGTTTTCGCGGAAGGCGCGGAAGCAGCCCTCGCGCGTGCGGTCGCGGATCAGCGTCCAGTGCCACAGCGCCTGCGCGGCAGCGGCGGCGATCCCGATCAGGAACACCGCGCCCAGCCCGGCCCGCACCCCCAGCCACGCCCACACCGCCAGGTACACGGCATAGAACGCCATGATCGCCGCCACGTCCCAGCGGCCCAGCGTGATCGCCGAGGTCTTCATGCCGATCTTCAGGTCGTCGTTGCGGTCCACCATCGCGTACTCGGTGTCGTAGGCCAGCACCCAGAACAGGTTGCCCACCAGCAGCGCCCAGGCCAGTGGTGGCACTTCCGAGCGTGCCGCAGCGAAGGCCATCGGAATCCCGAAGCTGAACGCCACGCCCAGTACCGCCTGCGGCATCGAGACGAAGCGTTTGGCATACGGGTACACCAGCGTCACCGCCAGCGCGCCGAACGACAGCCCGATGGTCAGCGCATTGGTGGTCAGCACCAGCGCGAACGCCGCCAGCGCCAGTGCCGCACCCAGCAGCAGCGCCTCTTTCACCGAGACGGCGCCGCTGGTCACGGGCCGGGTGGCCGTGCGCTGGACGTGGCGGTCGAAGTCGCGGTCGGCCACGTCGTTGACGCAGCAGCCGGCGCTGCGCATGAGGAGGGTGCCCAGCGTGAACACGGCCAGCAGGTGCCAGCCTGGAAAGCCGCCCGCCGCCAGCCAGAGAGCGGCCAGCGTCGGCCACAGCAGCAGCAGCCAGCCAGCCGGGCGGCTCCAGCGGATCAGGTCGAGGTAGAGCGCGAGCTTGGTCATGCCCGCGATTGTCGCGGCAGATGTCGCGTCAGAGCATGGTCTCGGGCAGCGAGGGCATCAGGTCGGCGGTGCGGGTGTCCTCCAGCTCCAGCTCGCGCGGGCGCTGCGGCCGGGACCGCTCGCGCCACTTGAGCACGAACTCCAGCACCTGGTCCGCCGGCATCGGCCGCGAGGCGAAGTAGCCCTGCACCATGTTGCAGCCCTCGGCTTCGAGCACGTTGACCTGCAGCGGCTCCTCCACGCCCTCGGCCACCGTGGACATGCGCAGCGACTTGGCGAGCGCCAGGATGTTGCGCACGATGGAGCGTGCGTCCCGGCTGATGAGCAGCTCGCGCACGAAGGCGCGGTCGATCTTGAGCGTGTCGAACGGGAAGCGGCGCAGGTAGGCCAGCGACGAATAGCCGGTGCCGAAATCGTCCAGCGCGATCTGCACGCCCAGCCGGCGCAGCGCGTGCAGCCGCTCCACCGTGCCGCGGTTGTCGTTGATGAAGACCGATTCCGTGATCTCCAGCTCCAGCCGCCCGGGGGCGAGCCCACTGGCCTTGAGTGCGCGCTGCACGGCTTCGGGCAGGTTCTGTGCCATCACCTGCACGGGCGAGATGTTGACCGCCACCTGCAGCGGATCAGGCCAGCGTGCGGCCTGGCAGCAAGCTTCGGTGAGCGCCCACTCGCCCATGGGCAGGATCAGGCCGCTGTCTTCGGCCACCGGGATGAACTCGTTGGGCGTGATGGCGCCGTGCTCCGGGTGGTTCCAGCGCAGCAGGGCCTCGAAGCCGATGACTTCCCAGCCGTCCAGGCTGACCTTGGGCTGGTAGTGGAGCTGGAGCTGGTTTTTCTCCATCGCCTCGCGCAGGTCGCGCTCCAGCACCAGGCGGCGGCGGATCTGTTCGCCCAGCCGCGCCACGAAGAAGCGCATCGAGCCGGGCGCGTGGGCCTTGGCGTCGTAGAGCGCCAGGTCGCCGTTCTGCATCATCTCGTCGACGGTGGTGCCGTCCTGCGGGAAGCGGGCGATGCCGATGCTCACCCGCACCGGCACGGCCGCGCCCATGACCTCGCAGGGCGGGCGCATGGCGTCCACGATGCGCTGTGCCATGGTGCCGATCTCGGCCTCCTCGCGCACCGAGCGCAGCAGCACGGCGAATTCGTCACCCCCCAGCCGCGCCACGACGCTGCTGCGCCCGACGGCCGCCTTGATGCGGCGCGAGACCTCCACCAGCAGCGCGTCGCCGGTGGCGTGGCCGAGCGTGTCGTTGACGTTCTTGAAGCCGTCCAGGTCCAGGCACATCACGGCGCCCTGGCTGAGCCGGGTGCGGCTGTTCTGCAGGGAACCTTCGAGCAGGACACGGAAATGTGCCCGGTTGGTCAGTCCGGTGAGCGTGTCGTAGTGGGCCAGCCAGGCCAGGCGGCGGTCGGCAATGCGCGCCTGCGTCACGTCGCGGGCCACACCGCGCCAACCGATGGCGCTGCCGCGTTCGTCCACCAGCGGCTTGGCGGTCATCGACCACCAGCGTTGCTTGCCCTGCACCACCATGGGCAGCAGCACGTCGCGGAAGGGATGTCCCTGGGTCAGCCGCTCGTGCAAGGTGCTGGCCGATTCGCGGTCGGACTCGCTGAGTTTCTTCTGCAGATCGCCCAGCAACGCCAGCAGCGAGTGCTGGTTGAGATCTTCCACGCCCATGCCCAGGGCGTTCGCGAACTGCTTGGAGACATGCTGCAGGCGACCGGCCGAATCGATTTCCCAGAGCAGGTCGCTGCCTTGCTCCTCGAAGTCGCGCAGCAGCAGGCCGATGAGCTGGTTCTGGTGCTCGGCCTTGACCTCGGCGCTGACGCGGGCAATCAGGTTGCGCCGCACCCCTCGCGCAGCCCCGATGGCCAGTCCGATCAGCAGCAGCCATTGCACCAGCCCCAGGATCTGTGCGAACGTGCCCCAGGCCAGGCCGGACAGCACCATCCCCGTGCTCAGCGCGCCGACATAGGCGTACATCGCCCTCGGCAGCGACAGCAGCGTGAAGGTACCGGCCCCCAGCATCATGACCATGGCCAGACCCATGGCCAGCTGGTGGGTGGGCTGGATGTCGAATGCCAGGGTCAGCGGCACTGCACCCCAGATGGTGCCGGTCAGACCGGCATGCAGGTCGTAGACGTGGACACGGCGGCTGGACACGCTCAGCGCGGGTCGGCGACGCTGGTTGAACCAGAACTGCAATTGCGCCAGCGAGAGCGCGATGATGGCCGTCAGCCACACCAAGTGCAGGGGCTGGGGAATCTGGGGCGAGGCAGTGAAGACCAGCAGCAAGGCATTGGCCAGCGAGATGCCTGTCATGTAGGGCAGGGTACGCACCACGGCCGTGTGCTGGCGCAGGCGTACCTTGGCTTCCACCGCCGCCCCAGAGGACTGGACCGAATTCCTGCGGTCGACCCGACGGCGTTCCGCGTCGCGTCGCCGGGGCGTGCTCGTGGAGGAGCGGGTCGTTTTCGAGGAGGAAGGCATCGGGGAAACTCGCAACCGGACATGTCAGACCATGTCCCCGTTGCTGATTTCGGCCGCGGCGCGTGAAGCTTGAGGGACGGGCCGTGTCCCCTCCCCAGCAGCCAAACAGAAACGGCCTAGCGATTTCGCGCTAGGCCGTCGATTTCGTGACTGAATTTGGCTCCCCGACCTGGACTCGAACCAGGGACCTGCGGATTAACAGTCCGTCGCTCTACCAACTGAGCTATCAGGGAATTGCACAGGAAATGTCAGCAGCACATGGTGAATCTGGCTCCCCGACCTGGACTCGAACCAGGGACCTGCGGATTAACAGTCCGTCGCTCTACCAACTGAGCTATCAGGGAATTGTGTTGTGCTGCTTGCATCAACTGACAAGACCGCAATTGTAGTTCCATCCACAATGGACATGCAATAGATCTGGGTGTTTTTATTCATGCATCCACGCCCCACATCCCACATCAGGTGCCGGCAACGGGTCGGCGCTGGGCGGACATTGTGGTGTGGTGGCTCAGCGCCGGCAGCGTGATCTGGCAAACGCACCCCCCGCTGGGATGGTTGCGACAGCGTACATCCCCATCCAGACCGCGCAGGATCTGCTGGCAGATGGCCAGCGCCAGGCCACTGCCTTCGGCATGGGCGTCGCTGGCGTGGTGGTGCTGGAAGAAGGCGGAGAACAGCGTCTCGCACTCGCTGTCCGGCAGCCCCGGGCCGGCGTCGTGGATCCACCAGTGCAGTGCGCCCTCATTGTCCCGCGAGGCCCGCACCTCGATCTGGGTGGCGTCCGGCGAGACACGGATGGCACGCTCGACCAGCGTGCGCACGGCTTGCTGGAAGCGCAGGCGGTCGACGCTGGCCAGGTGGTCGCTGCCGGGTCGCACGACGATGTCGATCTGGCGCACGCGGGCATCGATGCGCGCGTGGCGGATCACCTCTTCGACCAGGTCACGGGTGTCGATTTCGCTGCGGTGCAGCGTGCCGGCGGCGTTCTTGACCCGCGAGAGATCGAGCAGGTCGTTGACCACCGACAGCATGCGCTGTCCGCCGCCATGGATGTGGGTGAAGAGGTCGTGCTGCGCGCTGTCGTGGCGGCTGCGCATGACGCCCAGCTCCGAGAAGCCGATGATCGACTGCAGGGGCGTGCGCAGGGCGTGGCTGAGGTTGCCGATGAACTCCGATTCGGCGCGGCGGGCGGAGGCCGAGGCGGTCATGGCGTCGGCGGCGCGCTGCTCGGCTTCGCGGAAGCTGGTCACGTCGGTGATGCTGCCGATCACGCCCCCTGGGCGTCCGTCCGGCCGTGTCAGCGCCACCTTGGCGATGAGCGCCTGCCGGCTGGCCCCTCCGGGCAGGACGATGTTCTCCATGTAGTGGCTCTGCCCCGCGCCGGCCCACAGCGCCACGTCACGCACCGGGTGGTAAGCCAGGTGGCTCAGCGTCGGGTCGGTGTCGGCGCGCTGCCCGATCAGGGTTTCACGGCGCACACCCAGAAAATCCTCGAACGCCTGGTTCACCAGCACGTAGCGCCCGAGGGGATCGAGCACGAACATCGGCGCTGGCGCCGCTTCGATCACCGCCCGCAGGTGGCGCTCGCTCTCCTCCAGGCGACCGCGGGTGCGCTCCAGCATGGCGGTCATGCGCTCGTGGGTGCGCAGGCTGCGCCAGGCCGCCACGGTGCCAGCCACCACCAGCACCATGCCCACCAGGTCCACCACCAGCAGCCAGCCCAGCTTGCTTCTCCACGTCGCGCCGACTGTGGCCATCGGCTCCTCCACGACCACCAGCAGCGGATGCTTGCGGCTGGCGCGGAAGGAGGTGACGACCTGGGTGGCGTCGAGCCCGAGGCCCTCGTAGCTGCCGGATTCCTGTTCTGGCAGGAAATCCTGCAGTGCGCGGTGGCTCTCGACACTGCTGCCCGGCAGGCGCTGTACCCCTTCCGTGCCGGCCAGCAGACGACCCTGGTAGTCCAGCAGCGCGGCGTTCAGGCTGCGCTCGCCGAGGATCTGCTGGAAATGGTTGGAGAGGTAGTCCGGGTTGAGCGCGGCCACGGCGGTGACGGGCTGGCCCTGGCCGGTCGTGCCGCGCTGGACCAGCGTGATCAGGCCGACACCGGGCAGCGGCCGTGGCGCAGCGCCGGACGCCGGACTGGCGGGCGGGCGGCTGGCCTCGACCAGATCACGGCCAGGCAGCCACGGGCCGAGCCACGCGTCGCTGGGGTTGACCGGCTGGCCCAGCAGGCGCGGGTCGAAGGAGGCGCCGACCGCGGTCGGGTTGGAGCTGGCCAGCACCTTGCCCTCCGCGTCCAGCACCGACAGGCTGCGCATGTAGGGCAGGCCCCGCACCGACTCCACCAGCCGCGCCGAGAGATCGGCTGCGCTCGGTTCACCCTCCCGCAGGCGCTGCGCAAGCATGGTCAGCGTCAGTGCAGTCGCATCCAGCGTGCGGGAGGTCTCGCCTTCGAGCAGTCGTGCGAGCAGCTGGGTGCGCTGGGTCTCCTGCGCGAGCGTGTCCTGACGCTGGTAATAAGCGAATGCGCCGGACAGCAGCACCAGCACCAGCACCAGCACCGAACCCGCCCAGATCAGGTGATCGCTGCTGAGCCAGCGTGGCTGGGTGTGGGGATGGGCGTCTCTCTGGGGCATGTGTGCACGGGCGTCAGGTCAGCGGTCCGGGGTGCGGATCACGGTTTCGGACAAGCGGTGGCGGCGTGCGGCGCTTTCCAGCCGCCCGTCCTGGCGCATGTCGGTGACGAAGCGGTTGACGCGGGCGAGCCACTCCTCGTCTCCGGGGCGCACGGCGTAAGCATAGGGCAGGACATGGAACGGCTGGGGCGGGCTGATCAGACGCGCCCATTCTGCGTTGTCCAGCAGGCGGCGGCTGTAGGGGTAGTCCGTCATGAAGACATCGACCCGACCGGATTCCAGCTCCTGCTCGCGTGTGGCGGGCGGACGGATCACCACCATGCTGGCTTGACGCAGTGCATCACGCATCACCGGCTCCATGAAGGTGCCCGCCTGGACTGCGACCTGTACCCCTGGCTGGTCGATGTCCTCCCAGCGCCGCACGACCCGACTGCTGCGGGTGGTCACGGCGTGGATGTCGCTTTGCAGGTAGGGCTGACTGAAGCGCAGGAATTTCTCCCGCTGCGGCAGCACCCCGACGGCGAACATGGCGATGTCGCAGCGGTCCTTGAGCACGTCGTCGACGAGGGTGGCAAACGAGGAATCGACGTGCTGCAGGCGCGCACCCAGCTCGCGGGCGAACTCGGCCGACATGTCGATGTCCAGCCCGGTGAACTGGCGTGTCTTGGGGTTGCGGTAGCTGATGCCGTAGTAGTCCGGCCAGACGCACACCCGCAGCACGCTGCTGCGCTGCACCCGGTCGAGTACTTCCCCTGCGCTGACCATCTGCGGCTGCCCGGCGACCAGCAGCAGACCCGCAACCATCTGAAAGAACCATCTCATCTTGCACAACCTTGCCGCAGCCTTGGCTGTGTGCCACAGGACACACAGATACGAATTCTGACATCGGGAAGTGTGATGGCGTGTCCGGTCAAACCACGGCACCGCCGTATCGGCTGGGCCGATCCGTGCTGTTGGCCGTGAGGGAATGCGCACAAGCAGGCAGCGTTGCAAGTCCCGGCGGATGCCGCATCACCAGAAAGCGAGAGAACCCCCGCCCTTCAGGGTGATGAGGATCTCAACACAGTGGCTCAGTCGATGAGCCCCAGCCGGCGCTGCAGCACGGTGCTGCTGGTGGTGTAGAGCAGTGGCCCTGGGGTCTGCGGGTGCAGTCGCGCGTGGACCGCGTGGGCGGCGAGGGTGGCCTCGTGGAAGCCGCAGAGGATGAGCTTGCGCTTGCCGGCGTAGGTGTTGATGTCGCCGACCGCGTAGACGCCGGGGGTGGCCGTCTCGAAGGTCGCGGTGTCCACCGGCAGCAGCTTGCGCTCCATCACCAGCCCCCAGTCGGCGATCGGCCCCAGGCGTGGGCTCAAGCCCTGGCAGACGATCAGCTGGTCCAGCAGCACTGGGGTGGTCTGGCCGTCCAGCCCCAGCACGGCCACGGCGGTCAGGCGTGCCGCGTCCTCGGTGGCGTCGGTGATCTGGCCGACGACGACCTGCAGCCGCCCGGCAGCGCGCAGGTGGGCGATGTGGTCGAGCAGCGCGGCCTCGGCGCTGAACTGGTCGCGCCGATGCAGGAGCGTCACGACCGGGTGCTGCGGCTGCTCGGCCAGCCACGCGGCACGCGCCAGCGCGGCCTCGTCGCCCCCGACCACCACCACGCGCTGGCCGACAAACGGTGCAAGATCGTCGGGGTGGTGGAACACCTGGCGCTGCTCGTGCGCCACCAGCCCGGGCACCTTGAGCTTGCGTGGCGTGAACGCCCCCACGCCGGCGGCGATGCACACGCTGCGGGTGCTGAACGTCAGTCCGACCGCGGTGCCGACCACGAAACGCCCGTCGTCCTGCGGCTGCAGCGTGCACACCTCATGGCCGAAGTGCAGCCCGGCGGGGATGGGCCGGAGCTGTTCGAGCAGCCGCGCCGTCAGCTCCCGGCCGGTACACACCGGTACGCCGGGAATGTCGTAGATCGGCTTGTCGGGGTAGAGCGCGAGGCATTGGCCTCCGGCCTGCGGCAACGCATCGACCAGCTGCACCGACAGTCCCAGCAAGCCGAGCTGGAACGCCTGGAACAGCCCCGTCGGGCCGGCCCCGATGACCAGGGCGTCGGTGTCGATCACGGCAACGTCGGTGCTGGCGCTGGCGTCAGCGGATCAGCTCGCCCAGCTTGTTCTTCACATCCTTCCAGTCGTCGGCGTCCGGCAGCGGCTTCTTGCGCTTGGTGATGCTCGGCCACTTGGGGGTCAGGTCGGCATTGATCTTGATGAAGGCGAGCTGGTCGGCGGGCACGTCCTCTTCCGGGAGGATGGCGTTGACCGGGCACTCGGGGATGCAGACCGCGCAGTCGATGCACTCGTCCGGATCGATGACCAGGAAATTGGGGCCTTCGCGGAAGCAATCGACGGGACAGACGTCCACGCAATCGGTGTACTTGCAGCGGATGCAGGCTTCGGTGACGACGTGTGTCATGACGCGGTTTTCACTCGGGTAGGGGTCGTTGGAAAAAATCGGGCAAACGCCCAAACAGTCGATTTTAAGTCGCTTGCGCCACCGGCCGCGCACCGGCGCCCACCGTGACCAGCGTCGGCCGACCTCGATGCAGCGGATCGGCTTCGGCGAGGGTGGCCACCGTGTGGCGGCTGAACTGCTCGTCGGGCCACCCCGCACGCGAGATCACCACCACGGCCATGTCGCCCGGCCAGCCGACTTCGGCGAGCCGTTCGGCCAGCGAGGGCAGTTGC
This sequence comes from Sphaerotilus sp., assembly GCA_013299055.1. GTDB lineage: Bacteria > Pseudomonadota > Gammaproteobacteria > Burkholderiales > Burkholderiaceae_C > Sphaerotilus. The sequence goes on along the minus strand of JAAFKB010000052.1, from coordinate 498 downwards.
CGGCCCGCCATGTAGAACACTTCGGTGTCGGCGCTGCGGCGGGCTTCGAGGTCGCCGGTCTGGGTCATCGCGGTGCTGAAGGCCACGCTGCGGCCGACGCCACGGCGCGTGAGCGGCTGCTGCGACACGGCGGCGGCGGCCAGTGCCGAGGTCACGCCCGGCACGACTTCGCAGCCGATGCCCGCCGCGTGCAAGGCTTCGAGTTCTTCTTCGAGCCGGCCGAACACGCTCGGGTCACCGCCCTTGAGCCGCACGACCCGGGTCGAACGCTGCGCACACTCGACCAGCAGCGCGTTGATGCGCGTCTGGCCGGTGCTCTCGCTGCTGAAGCCGCGCTTGCCCACGTCGATCCACTCGGCCTCGGGCGCTTCCGCACGCAAGGCCGGGTCGGTCAGCGCATCGGCCAGCACGACCTCCGCCGCCCGCAGCCGGTTCAGGCCGCGCACGGTGATCAGGTCGGCCGAGCCGGGTCCGGCGCCGATGAAGACGACGCGAACC
>JAAFKB010000051.1 GCA_013299055.1 Sphaerotilus sp. | reverse complement strand
ACATCAAGAAGCACGACCTGCAGGATCCGGCCAACAAGCGCATGATCAACGCCGACAAGAAGCTCAAGGCGATCTTCGGCAAGGACCAGGTCTCGATGTTCGAGATGACCAAGCTGATCAGCAACCAGCTGTCCTGATCTGCACTGATCTGCGTTGTTCGCACAGTGAAAAGCCCGGTACCGCCGGGCTTTTTTCATGTGCGACCCGATCAGAGGCCCAGGTGTTCCGCCACACCCAGGTGGACATTCATCGACTGTACCGCCGCGCCGCTCGCCCCCTTGCCGAGGTTGTCCAGCCGCGCCATCAGCAGCACCTGCTCGCCATTGGCGAACACGAACAGGTCCACCCGGTTGGTGTCGTTGCAGCCCTGCACATCGAAGAAGCCGCCTTCCATCGTGGCCGGATCGTTCAGCGGCATCACGCGCACGAACGGCTCACCGGCGTAGTGCTCGGCAAACGCGGCGTGCAGCCGTTCAGCGGTGGCGCCCGCAGCGAGTTGCGCGCGGTGCAGCGGGACCGTCACCGACAGGCCCTTGTAGAAGTTGCCCACCACCGGCACGAACACCGGCTTGGTCGTCAGCCCCGTGTGGGTCATCATTTCCGGGATGTGCTTGTGCGACAGCCCCAGCGCGTAGGGGCGCGGCGATTGCAGCTTGATGTCTCCGCCCGCTTCGTACTGCTCGATCATCTTCTTGCCGCCGCCCGAGTAGCCGGTCAGCGACGTGGCGCTCACGGGCAGCGCAGCGGGCACCAGCCCGGCGTCCACCAGCGGGCGCATCAGCAGGATGAACGCGCTGGCGTGGCAGCCGGGGTTGGCGATGCGCTTGGTGGCGCGCAGTTGCTCGCGCTGACCTGCTGCCAGCTCCGGCAATCCGAAGGCCCAGCCCGGCACGGTGCGGTGTGCGGTGCTGGCGTCGATCAGGCAGGTGTTCGGGTTGGTGATGAGTGCGGCGGCTTCGACGGCGGCGGCATCCGGCAGGCACAGGAAGGCGACATCGGCGGCGTTGAGCAGGCGCGCGCGTTCGGCGGCGTCCTTGCGCTTGTCCGGGTCGATGCGCAGCACCTCGATGTCGGCGCGGCTGGCCAGATACTCGTGGATGCGCAAGCCCGTGGTGCCTTCCTGACCATCGACAAACACTGCATGCTTCATGTGGAAATCCTTGTTGACCCGTTGAACACAAAAGAGCACGAAAGAATACGGCATGGACATGACGATGAACACTGCGCAAGCCTTGGCGGGCTGCCGCGTCCTGCTGCTGCCCGGCTGGCTGGGCTCCAGCGAGGGGCACTGGCAGACGCGCTGGGCGGCGCTGCACGGCTTCGAGACGGTCGAGCAGGACGACTGGACCTGGCCCCGCCGAGGTGACTGGATGGCGCGGCTCGACGACGTGCTGCTGACGGGAACGGACCGCCGCCCGGTGGTGCTGGTCGCGCACAGTCTGGGCTGCCAGCTCGTGGCGGCATGGGCGCAGCACAGCCGCCACACGGGGCTGGTGCGGTGCGCGCTGCTGGTGGCGCCGCCCGATACCGAGCGCGCCGACATGCCGCCGCAGTTGCACAACTGGCGCCCGATGCGCCGGGGGCGCCTGCCGTTCCCGGCCGTGGCGGTGGTGTCATCGGACGATCCGTACTGCGCGCCAGTGCAGGCGGCCGGGATGTGCGCCGACTGGGGCGTGCGGGTGGTGGAGGCCGGGCCGCGCGGGCACCTCAACGACGCATCGGGTCTGGGCGACTGGCCGCAGGGGCTGGCGCTGCTGGCGGGATTGGTGAATGCCCCCAGCGTTCAGCCCTGAAACCACGCCAAGATCGCGGACAATCGCCCGATGGTCACCAAGAAGCCCAAAGGTCTCGGTCGCGGTCTGGAAGCCCTGCTCGGGCCGCAGGTCAGCGACACCACGCCACAGCCCGGCGGCAAGGACGTGCATCCCGGTGCCGTCAAGCTCGACCAGCTCCTGCCCGGCAAGTACCAGCCGCGCACGCGCATGGATGAGGGCGCGCTGTTCGAGCTGGCCGAGAGCATCAAGACCCAGGGCGTGATGCAGCCGGTGCTGGTGCGGCCGGTGGCGTCCCGCGACGGATTGCCGCTGTACGAGATCATCGCCGGCGAGCGCCGCACCCGTGCCGCGCGGCTGGCCGGGCTGGACGAGGTGCCCGTGCTGGTGCGCGAGGTGCCCGACCAGGCGGCGGCCGTGATGGCGCTGATCGAGAACATCCAGCGCGAAGACCTCAACCCGCTGGAAGAGGCGCACGGGGTGCAGCGCCTGATCCGCGAATTCGGCCTGACCCACGACAGCGCGGCGCAAGCGATCGGCCGCTCGCGCAGCGCCACCAGCAACCTGCTGCGGCTGATCCACCTCGCCGAGCCCGTGCAGCAGATGCTCACCGCCGGCGACCTCGACATGGGCCACGCCCGTGCGCTGCTGTCGCTGGACAAGGCGCACCAGATCACCTGCGCCCACGAGATCGTCGGGCGCAAGCTCTCGGTGCGCGAGGCCGAGAAACTCGTCACCCGCCAGCACGATCAGGCCCAGCCCGGTGCCGCCGAGCGCACCACGCCGGCCAAGTCGCGCGACGTGCAGCGGCTGGAGGCGCTGCTGTCGGATCTGCTGACCGCGCAGGTCGAGATCCGCGTCAAGAAGCGCACCCGGCGCGGCGAGCAAGGGGAAGTCGCCATCGCGTTCGGGTCGCTGGACGAACTGAGCGGGCTGCTCGACCGGCTGGGTGCCACCGACCGCTGAGCCTCGCAGCACAGACGCACCGCCCCGCGCCACCCGCGTCCAGGTGCCTTTTCCCCTGCTGAGCATCCGTGGTCACGGTGTTGTCGCGCTTCGTCCCTTCCGTCACGATCGGTACAGGTTTGGCGGCATGCTGTGCCGTAGACGGTGGAGTCGGGCACATCCCTTGCTGTTGTCAACGCAGGGCGTCTGCCCGCCGTAGTGGAGTGACGGATGTCGCGCCACCGCGGTCACAGATGGAAATGGCCGATCCGACCGGCTTACTTTCCGGTACCGCCAGACTCAAGTTGGAACGAAGCTGACATTGCCGAGTCTCACAACCGCGGGCCCACCGCGTTTGCAGACCAACGGAAAGTTCTGATGGCGCCTCGCCCCCGGCGCGGGACGTCATCAGATCTTCCCTGGTGGCGCGACACCGATCCTGTCGCCCATCACCTGACTTCATCCAGGAGGCTGCAATGGCAATCGACGTGATCAGCAACTTCGCCGCGCGTTACGAGCGCACCCGCGAAGAGGAAATCTCCCTCGAAGACTACCTGGCCGAGTGCAAGCGCAATCCGCTGGCCTACGCCTCGGCCGCCGAGCGCATGCTCAAGGCCATCGGGGAGCCCAAGACCATCGACACCCGCAACGACACCCGGCTGTCGCGGTTGTTCGCCAACAAGGTCATCAAGATCTACCCCGCCTTCGCCGAGTTCTACGGCATGGAGGACGCGATCGAGCAGGTCGTTTCCTACTTCCGCCACGCCGCGCAGGGGCTGGAGGAGAAGAAGCAGATCCTGTACCTGCTCGGCCCCGTCGGTGGCGGCAAGAGTTCGATCGCAGAGCGGCTGAAGCAGCTCATGCAGGAGGTGCCGTTCTATGCGATCAAGGGTTCGCCGGTGAACGAGTCGCCGCTGGGCCTGTTCGATGCGGCCGAGGACGGCGGGGTGCTGGAGAAGGAATACGGCATCCCCAAGCGTTACCTCAACCGGGTGATGAGCCCGTGGGCGGTGAAGCGGCTCGAAGAGTTCGGCGGGGACATCCGGCGCTTCAAGGTGGTCAAGCGGTACCCGTCGATCCTCAAGCAGGTGGGCATCGCCAAGACCGAGCCGGGCGACGAGAACAACCAGGACATCAGCGCGCTGGTCGGCAAGGTGGACATCCGCAAGCTGGAGACCTTCGCCCAGGACGACCCGGACGCCTACAGCTACTCGGGCGGCCTGTGCCTGGCGAACCAGGGGCTGCTGGAGTTCGTCGAGATGTTCAAGGCGCCGATCAAGGTGCTGCACCCGCTGCTGACCGCCACGCAGGAGGCCAACTTCAAGGGCACGGAAGGTTTCGGCGCCATCCCCTTCGACGGCATCGTGCTGGCCCACTCGAACGAGAGCGAGTGGAAGACCTTCCGCAACAACAAGAACAACGAGGCCTTCCTCGACCGGATCTACATCGTCAAGGTGCCGTACTGCCTGCGGGTGTCCGAGGAGGTGAAGATCTACGAGAAGCTGCTGCGCGGCTCGTCGCTGGCCTCGGCGACGTGTGCGCCGGGCACGCTGAAGATGATGAGCCAGTTCGCGATGCTGACCCGTCTGAAGGAGCCGGAGAACTCCAGCCTCTACAGCAAGATGATGGTCTACGACGGCGAGAACCTGAAGGACACCGACCCGCGCGCCAAGAGCTACCAGGAGTACCGCGACTACGCCGGCGTGGACGAGGGCATGAGCGGCATCTCGACGCGCTTCGCCTACAAGATCCTCTCGAAGGTCTTCAACTTCGACAACACCGAGCTGGCGGCCAACCCGGTCCACCTGATGTACGTGCTGGAAAAGCAGATCGAGCGCGAGCAGTTCCCCGCCGAGACCGAATCGAAGTACATCGGCTTCATCAAGGAGCTGCTGGCCCCGCGCTACGCCGAGTTCATCGGCAAGGAGATCCAGACCGCCTACCTGGAGAGCTACTCGGAGTACGGCCAGAACATCTTCGACCGCTACGTGACCTACGCCGACTACTGGATCCAGGACCAGGAGTACCGCGACACCGATACGGGGGAAGTGTTCGACCGTGCCAGCCTGAATGCCGAGCTGGAGAAGATCGAGAAGCCCGCCGGCATCGCCAACCCGAAGGATTTCCGCAACGAGATCGTCAACTTCGTGCTGCGGGCGCGCGCCAACAACGGCGGCAAGAACCCGGCCTGGACGAGCTACGAGAAGCTGCGCGCGGTGATCGAGAAGAAGATGTTCTCGAACACGGAAGAGCTGCTGCCGGTCATCAGCTTCAACGCCAAGGCCAGCCACGACGAGGCCAAGAAGCACGAGGACTTCGTCAACCGCATGGTCCACAAGGGCTACACCTCCAAGCAGGTGCGCCTGCTGTGCGAGTGGTACTTGCGCGTGCGCAAGTCGAGCTGAATCGGGCCGCGTCCACGGCGGCGCCGGGTCCGGGAGGCCCCGGCACCGCCAACCATGCAAGGTGAACCATGTTCCAGCAGATCATCGACCGCAGGCTCTCCGGCAAGAACAAGTCGATCGGCAACCGGGAGCGTTTCCTGCGCCGCTACAAGGACCAGATCAAGGGTGCCGTGCGCCGGGCCATCGACGGCCGGGGCATCCGCGACCTGGAGCGTGGCGAGGACATCCGCATCCCGAAGAAGGACATCAGCGAGCCGGTGTTCCACCACGGGCAGGGTGGCCAGCGCGACATGGTCCATCCCGGGAACCAGGAGTACGTGGCGGGGGACCGCATCAAGCGGCCCAAGGGGGGCGGCGCCGGTGGCGGCTCGGGCAAGGGGCAGGCCAGCGACTCCGGCGAAGGCGAGGATGATTTCGTGTTCTCGCTGAGCAAGGAGGAGTTCATGCAGGTCTTCTTCGAGGATCTCGCGTTGCCCCACCTGATCCGCACCCAGCTCGCCGAGACGCCCGAGTGGAAGAGCCACCGCGCCGGCTTCACCAACGACGGCACGCCCAACAACCTGCATGTCGTGCGCTCGATGCGCGGCGCGCTGGGGCGGCGCATCGCCCTGGGCAACGACAGTCGGCGCGAGCTGCGCGAACTCGAAGCGCAGTTGGACGCCTTGCGCCACCACCCGCACCCCACCGAAGTGATGGCCGACCACGAGATCGGGCGCATCGAGGCCCGCATCACCGAGCTGCGCAGCCGGCTGGAGCGCATCCCCTTCCTGGACCCGATCGACCTGCGGTTCCGCAGCCGGGTGAAGGTGCCGGTACCCACGTCCAAGGCGGTGATGTTCTGCGTGATGGACGTGTCCGGCTCGATGGACGAGGGGCGCAAGGAGCTGTCCAAGCGGTTCTTCATCCTGCTTTACCTGTTCCTGACCAAGCACTACGAGAAGATCGACATCGTCTTCATCCGCCACCACACGCAGGCGCAGGAGGTGGACGAGCAGGGCTTCTTCCACTCGACCGAAACCGGCGGCACGGTGGTGTCGAGCGCGCTGGTGCTGATGGAGGAGATCATCCGCGCCCGCTACCCGTCGGACCAGTGGAACATCTACGGCGCCCAGGCCAGCGACGGCGACAACTGGCACCACGACTCGGGCCGCTGCCGCGAACTCCTGCAGAACAAGATCCTGCCGCTGTGCCGCTACTTCGCCTATGTGCAGGTGGCCGAGCCGGAGCAGAACCTGTGGGACGAATATGTCCGGCTCGCCGAGGTGTCTGGCCCGCACTTCGCGATGCGCAAGGTGACGAGCGCCGACCAGATCTACCCGGTGTTCCGTGACCTGTTCAAGAAGGAAGGAGCCGCAGCATGAACCCGAACGTGGCGATGAAAGACCTGCGCAATGGCCCGCTGCCGGCCGGTGAGCGCCCGATGGAGCCGCTGCCCAGCCCGAGCGACTGGAGCTTCGAGCTGATCGAGCAGTACCACGACGTGATCCGCCGCACCGCCGCCCGCTTCGGGATCGACACCTATCCCAACCAGCTGGAGATCATCACCGCCGAGCAGATGATGGATGCGTATGCCTCGGTCGGCATGCCGGTGAACTACCGCCACTGGAGCTACGGCAAGGAGTTCATCTCCACCGAGAAGAACTACAAGCGCGGCCACATGGGCCTGGCGTACGAGATCGTCATCAACTCCAACCCCTGCATCAGCTACCTGATGGAGGAGAACTCGATGGCCATGCAGGCGCTGGTCATCGCCCACGCCGCCTACGGCCACAACAGCTTCTTCAAGGGCAACTACCTGTTCCGCATGTGGACGGATGCGTCGTCGATCATCGACTACCTCGTCTACGCGAAGCACTACGTCGCCGAGTGCGAGGAGCGCCACGGCATCGACACCGTGGAGGCCTTCCTCGACAGTTGCCACGCGCTGATGAACCACGGCGTCGATCGTTACCGCCGACCCAGCAAGAAGACGCTCGCGCAGGAACTCAGCGAACGCAAGGACCGCGAAGCCTACGCGCAGCAGCAGGTCAACGACCTCTGGCGCACGTTGCCCCGGCGTGCCGAGAAGGCGGAAGAGGCGCAGGGCAATCGCCGCTTCCCCGAGGAGCCGCAGGAGAACCTGCTGTACTTCTTCGAGAAGAACGCGCCGCTGCTGGAGCCGTGGCAGCGCGAGATCGTGCGCATCGTGCGCAAGGTGGCGCAGTACTTCTACCCGCAGCGCCAGTCGCAGGTGATGAACGAAGGCTGGGCCACCTTCTGGCACCACAAGCTGCTCAACACGATGTACGACGAGGGCCACCTCACCGACGGCGTGATGATCGAGTGGCTGAAGTCGCACACCAACGTCGTCTACCAGCCCAAGGTGGGCGACCGGGGTTACAGCGGACTCAATCCGTATGCGCTCGGCTTCGCGATGTACACCGACATCCAGCGCATCTGCGAGGAGCCGACCGACGAGGACCGCCAGTGGTTCCCCGAACTGGCTGGCACGCCGTGGCTGCCCGCGCTCGACCAGGCGATGCGCAACTTCAAGGACGAGAGCTTCATCGGCCAGTACCTCAGCCCCAAGCTGATGCGCGACCTGCGGCTGTTCGCGATCCACGACGACGAGAAGAAGGCCGAGATCGAGGTCAGCGCCATCCACGACGACAGCGGCTACCGGCGGGTGCGCGAGATGCTGTCGCGGCAATATGACCTGGGCAGCCGCGAGCCGAACATCCAGGTCTGGAACGTCAACCTGCGTGGCGACCGCTCGCTGACACTGCGCCACTTCCAGCACCAGGACCGCCCGCTGGCCGACAGCGCCGTCGAGGTGCTCAAGCATGTGGCGCGGCTGTGGGGCTTTGCGGTGTTCCTGGAGAGCGTCAACGGCAAGGGCGACGTGACGAAGCGGTGGGGCGTGCCGGCGCCAGCAACCTCCGCCTGACCGCGGTAGAGGGTGCTCAACCCATGAAGCGCGTGGCGGCGAGGACCAACCCGATCGCTGCCACGGCGGATGCCCCCACCATGCCTTGCGTGAGCTTCTTCAGCTGGGCCTGCAAGCGTGTGTGCTCGGCGGCGCGCTCCTCGGTCAGTGCGTGGAGACGGCCCTGCAAGGCTTCCTGTGCCACGCGGTGCTGTGACAGCAGATCGCTCAGGTCTTCGAGCCGGCCATGCTTGTGGTCAAGCTGGCGCTGCATCATCGACAAGTCATCGGCCAGCAGCTTCTCGGCCTGATCGCGCGCATCGGTGTCGGTGCGCACGGCATGGCGCAGCGTCTCGACCTTGGCGTTCTGGGCCTCGGCGATGGTCTGCACCCATTCGCATGCCGTGTCGACACGGGCGGTGACTTCCTCCAAGGCCTTCTGGATCTGGCTCTGCAGCTCTTCGCGGGTCTTGCGGCTGTCCTGGGCGGCTTCGGTGACACGCTGGCTGGTGGCGAGCAAGCCATCGCGCACGTCCAGCAGCTGGTGCATGACCTGCTGCATCTCGCCGCTGTGTACGCTGTGCGTCTGCTGGTGTTCGGCGAGCAGGGCGTGTGCCTGCTTGACCTTCTGCTGCAGGGTCCGGGTGGCCGTCTGCTGCGAGCCCAAGGCGTCCTGCTGGCGCTGGAGCTGCTGCGACTGCACCACCGACAGCACGATCAGCTGCCCCAGCGTCTTGGCCAGCGCCGTCACTTCCAGATCGGAGGTGTCCGGCCGGTCGCCAGAGGCGATGGCCTGCCACAGTGGCTGCAGCGATTCGTGCGTGCCGACCGGACCGTGCAGGCGCTGGAAGTCGTCGAGTCGCCGGAAATGCCGGCGAAAATCGTTGACGATGCCGTCGAAGTCCGCGTTCTGCAGCACGTCCTGCGGCACGTTGATTTGGGCGATCTGGCTGATGATTTCGGACATGCCCGATTCTAGGAACCCCGCTGGCTGGCGGGGGGCTCCGGTTCGCCGCTTCCTGTCGGTCGACGCGAACTTCGGGACTTCTTCAACAGCGTGGTCTTCGGGGAAAAGCCTCAGCCGTTGAGCTTCGCCTCGATCGCCGCCTTCGTCGCCGTCAGCTCGGCCGGCAGGTGGTACGCCAGCTGCTCGAACAGCTCGCCGTGCAGCTTCATTTCCTGCACCCAGGCGTCGCGGTCGATGCCGATGACGCTCTGGAACTGCGCTTCGCTGAAGTCCAGACCGGCCCAGTTCAGGTCGCCGTAGTTCGGGCTGACGCCGAAGAGGTTCTCCGCGCCGCCAGCCTTGCCCTCGATGCGGCCCAGCATCCACTGCATGACACGCGCGTTTTCGCCGTAGCCCGGCCACACGAACTTGCCGTCCGCGCCCTTGCGGAACCAGTTGACGCAGTAGATCGCCGGCAGCTTGCCGCCTGCGGCTTCGAGCTTGGCGCCCACGTCCAACCAGTGCTGGAAGTAGTCGCTCATGTTGTAGCCCATGAACGGCAGCATCGCGAACGGGTCACGGCGCACGATGCCCATCTGGCCTGCGGCAGCAGCGGTCGTCTCCGAGCCCATCGTCGCGGCCATATAGACGCCTTCGACCCAGTTGCGCGCTTCGGTCGCCAGCGGCACGGTGGTCGAGCGGCGGCCTCCGAAGATGAAGGCGTCGATCGCCACGCCGGCCGGGTTGTCCCACTCGGGGTCGAGCGCCGGGTTGTTGCCTGCCGCCACGGTGAAGCGGGCGTTCGGGTGTGCGGCGGGGCGCAACTTGCCGTCGGCGCCGCGGGCGGTTTCCGGCGTCCAGTCCTTGCCCTGCCAGTCGATCAGGTGGCTCGGCAGCTCGTCGGTCATGCCTTCCCACCACACATCACCGTCGTCGGTCAGCGCGACGTTGGTGAAGATGACGTCCTTGTCCAGCGACGCCATGCAGTTCGGGTTGGTCTTGAAGTTGGTGCCCGGGGCGACGCCGAAGTAGCCGGCTTCCGGGTTGATCGCGCGTAGCTGGCCGTCGACCGGCTTGATCCAGGCGATGTCGTCGCCGATCGTCGTGACCTGCCAGTCGCCCAAAGCGGCCGGCGGGATCAGCATCGCGAAGTTGGTCTTGCCGCAGGCGCTCGGGAACGCAGCGGCGACGTGGCGCTTCTTGCCTTCCGGCGAGGTCACGCCCAGGATCAGCATGTGCTCGGCCAGCCAGCCCTGGTCGCGGCCCATCGTGGAGGCGATGCGCAGCGCGAAGCACTTCTTGCCCAGCAGCGCATTGCCGCCGTAGCCCGAGCCGTAGGACCAGATCTCGCGCGTCTCGGGGTAGTGGACGATGTACTTGGTCTTGTTGCACGGCCAGCGCACGTCGGCCTGACCGGCTTCCAGCGGTGCGCCCACGGTGTGGACGCAGGGCACGAAGTCGCCGTCGGTGCCGAGCACGTCGTACACGGCCTTGCCCATGCGCGTCATGATGCGCATGTTGACAGCCACATACGGGCTGTCCGAGAGTTCGATGCCGATGTGGGCGATCGGCGAGCCCAGCGGGCCCATCGAGAACGGCACGACGTACATCGTGCGGCCCTGCATGCTGCCCTTGAACAGCGGGGTGTCGCCGGTCTGCAGCAGCGTGCGCATCTCGGCCGGGGCCATCCAGTTGTTGGTCGGGCCGGCGTCTTCCTTGGCGGCCGAGCAGATGTAGGTGCGGTCTTCGACGCGGGCGACATCGCTCGGATCGGACCAGGCGAGATAGCTGTTCGGGCGTTTGACCGGGTCGAGCTTCTTGAAGGTGCCGGCGTCGACCAGCTGCTGGCACAGGCGGTCGTACTCTTCGATGCTGCCGTCGCACCAGTAGATGGCGGCGGGCTGGGTCAGCGCGGCGATCTCGGCCACCCAGGCGATCAGCCGGGCGTTCTTGACGAAGGTGGGGGCATTGACGTGCACGCCGGCCATCAGGGGTTGGTTCATCGAGAGGCTCCTAGGTTGAAAAAAGGCATCTCGAAAACCGTGCGCTGCGCGACTTTCGGGATGCCCCCGCGGGCAGTGTAGGCGGGGGGTTCAGCGCATTACATGGGTGTTACATGCGTTTTTTGCATGACTTGCCGCTGCATTCAACCTAGCAATTCCCGAATCCTGCACAACCGTGATGTTGTGTGGCACATGGCCCCATCGCTGCGGGGGCAGGGACAATCGCGGCTTTTGTGGAAGTTCTGGAGAAGGAATCCGCGTGTTCACGTTCAAGAATCTGACGGTGTTTAGACTGGCGCCCGGCTGGTCGGCCACGGTTGACCAGATCGAGTCCGGGCTCGACAAGGGCCGCTTCGTCGAGTGCGGCGCGACGCAGGAGCAGTCGGCTGGCTGGGTGCCGCCGCGGGGCACGGCGGACGGGCCGCTGGCCGAGACCGTGCGCGGGCAGTGGCTGATGCGGCTGATGGTCGAGCAGCGGGTGTTGCCGGGTGCGGTGGTCAAGCGCCGCATCGAGGAGATCGCCGCCGAGATCGAGCGCACCACCGGCCGCAAGCCCGGGCGCAAGCAGACCAAGGAACTCAAGGACCAGGCCACGCTGGAGCTGCTGCCGATGGCGTTCACCAAGCGGTCGGCGGTCAATGTCTGGGTGTCGCCCGACAGCGGCTTCGTGGTGCTCGACACCAGCAGTCCCGGCCGTGCCGACGAGGTGGTGACGCTGCTGGTCAAGGCGCTCGATGGCCTGTCGGTGCAGGCGCTGCACACCGAGGAGTCGCCCGCGGCGGTGATGGCCGACTGGCTGCTGACTGGCGAGCCGGCGGCAGACTTCACGGTGGACCGCGAGTGCGAACTCAAGTCTGGTGACGAGATGAAGTCGGTGGTGCGCTACGCCCGCCACCCGCTCGACATCGACGAGGTGCGCCAGCACATCACGCAAGGAAAAATGCCCACCCGGCTGGCGATGACCTGGAATGGTCGGGTCTCCTTCGTGCTCACCGAAGGGCTGCAGCTGCGCAAGATCGAGTTCCTGGATGGTGTTCTGGAGGCGCAGGGCAGCGCTGAAGAGCGGTTCGACGCCGACGTGGCGATTGTCACCACGGAGTTGTCCCGTGCCTTGACCGCCTTGATCGAGGCTTTGGGTGGCGAGCACACGGTTGTAATGTAGAGCGCACGCTGTTGCTTTGCGTTGCAACAACTTCGGTCTGACTGCACGCGCCAGGGGCGCGGGACGGTAGACTGAATTTGCAGTTCTGGATCCCGCCCATGTCACTACACAGAAAACCCAAGACCCAACAAGCGTTTCTGCTGGAAGCCATGCAGCGCATGGACATGGATCCCGACCAGTTTGCCCGCCGGCTGGGGGCCTCACGCCGCCGGCTGGACGACTGGCTCAAGCGCACGGGCGAGCCGGGCGCCATCGAGCTGGACCCGGTGATCTGGACCTTCGTGCGTGAACTGGTCGAGCGGGCCGAGCAGGCGGAAGCGCGCGACAGTGCCGCCACTCCGCTCGGCCCGCCCGAGGTGGCGCGGGTGCGTTCGCGCTTCAGCTCGCCGGGCCGCTGGGTGGCCTGACCGTCAGCCCCAGCGCCGCCAGCACCGCCAACGGTGCCGTTTCCGAGCGCAGCACGCGTGCCCCCAGGCTGACTGCGCCCGCGCCGAGCTGGCGCAGCAGGGCTTCTTCTGCGGGACTGAATCCTCCTTCCGGACCGCTGTAGACCCTCAGCCGTCCCACCCCGGCACCCAGATCCAGCGTGGCACGCTCCGCCATCGGTCGGGCGTCCGCCAGGCTCAGCAGCCACTGCGGCGTGCCCGTGTCGGCGGCGGCCAGCGTGGCGGCCTGCGGCAGGTTGCGCACCGGGGCAATGAAGGGCACGCAGGTACGGCCGCTTTGCTCGGCGGCGGCGGTGGCCACGCCTTGCCAGTGCTCACGCTTGCGCTCGGCCCGCTCGCCCGACAGCCGCAGCACCGAGCGTTCACAGACCACGGGTTCGATCGCCGCCACGCCCAGCTCGGTGGCCTTCTCGATCAGCCAGTCGAAGCGGTCATTGGCCGGCATGCCCGCCACCAGCGTCACGGCGATCGGCAGCCCGCGCTCGACCGGATCGTGCTCCACCACCCGCACCTCCACCGACTGCCGGCCCATGCGCAGGATCTCGGCCCGCCACTCGCCACCCTGGCCGTTGAAGAGGGTGACGGCCTCGCCTGGCTGCAGGCGCAGCACCTGGACGTGGCGGGCGGCGCCGGCGGGCAGGGCGAGTTCGGTGTCGGCGTGCAGGGGCGCGTCCAGGTAGAGGCGTGCGGGCATGGTCGTCGGTGCTGGAGGGCAGGGCAGAGGGTGGGGAGGCGGGATTGTCGCCGCGGTTACTCCGTCCGGGCGACGCGGGCGCTAGAGTGCCGCGACACCCCCTGCCCTGGAGACCTCCCCATGACCACCTCCCCTGTCCTGCGCCTGCACGGCTTCGCGCTGTCCAACTACTACAACAAGGTCAAGCTGGTCCTGCTGGAGAAGGGCCTGCCGTTCGAGGAGGTCGTGGTGCTGCCGCGCGGGGGCGAGGCGGTGCTGGTGGATTCGCCGCTGGGCAAGCTCCCCTACATGACCACCCCGCACGGCCCGCTGTGCGAGAGCGCCGTCATCGTCGACTACCTCGAAGCGGCCTACCCCGAGGTGCCGCTGGTGCCGGCCGACCCGTTCGCTGCCGCCAAGGTGCGCGAGCTGTCGCTGTTCATGGACATCCAGCTCGAACTGGTGGCGCGCCAGCTCTACGCCCAGGCGTTCTTCGGCGGCCAGGTCTCCGAAGGCACCGTCAAGCGCACCCGCGCCCAGCTCGACCGCGCCATCCCCGCCTTCCAGCGGCTGGCCAAGTTCGCGCCTTACGTGGCGGGCGACACCTTCACGCTGGCCGACTGCACGGCCGTGGTCCACCTGCCCCTGGTGGCAATGGCGACCAAGCTGGTGTGCGGCGAGGATCTTCTGGCGGCACATGGCGTGGACTGGAAGGGCTACGTCAAGCTCATCGAGCAGCGCCCCACCGCGCAGAAGGTGGCCGCCGACCGCAAGGCCGACCAGCAGCGTGCGGCGCAGCTGGCGGCGATGGGCAAGGTGCCGGCCTGACACGGACACTGACACGGCAGCGGCTTCACCGACCGGGCAAGGCGCGGCGCAGCTGGATGGCCTCGGCGATGTGGGCCACTTCGGTGTCGGCGCTGCCCGTCAGGTCGGCGATGGTGCGGGCCACGCGCATCACCCGGTGCAGGCTGCGACCCGACCAGCCCAGGCGGGCGGCGGCGGTGTTGAGGAAGGTGGTGGCCGTCGGCTGCACGCGGCAGTGCTCGGCCAGCACGCCGGCCTCCAGTTCCGCGTTGCAGGTGCCCTGGCGCTGCTCCTGGCGCGCGCGGGCCTCGGCCACGCGGGTGGCGATGGCGCGGCTGGGCTCGCCGTCTGGCGCCGAGGACAGCTCCTGCGGCGCGATGGCCAGCACCTCCACCCGCAGGTCGATCCGGTCCAGCAGCGGCCCCGAGAGCTTGCCCTGGTAGCGCGCCACGGCCTCGGGCGAGCAGCGGCAGGCGCGCATCGTCGAGCCGAGCATGCCGCAGGGACAAGGGTTCATCGCCGCGACGAGCTGGCAGCGCGCCGGGAACTCGGCCTGCTGCGCGGCGCGCGAGATGGTGATGCGGCCGTTCTCCAGCGGTTCGCGCAGGGCTTCGAGGGCGGCGCGGGGAAACTCGGGCAGCTCGTCCAGAAACAGCACCCCGTGGTGGGCCAGGGAGATTTCGCCAGGTCGCGGGGGTGATCCGCCGCCGACCAGCGCCACCGAGGACGCGCTGTGGTGCGGCGCCCGCAGTACACGCTGCGACCATGCCCCTGGATCGAAGCGCCCGGCCAGACTGAGCACGGCGGCCGATTCGAGTGCCTGCGTTTCCTCCAGCGGGGGCAGCAGGCCGATGAGGCGCTGGGCGAGCATGGACTTGCCGGTGCCGGGCGGGCCGACCAGCAGCACGCTGTGGCGTCCGGCGGCGGCGATTTCCAGCGCCCGCTTGGCGACGATCTGCCCGCGCACGTCGCGCAGATCGGGCAAGGGCAGCGGCGGCGGGGCGGGCGGCGGCTGAGGTGGGCGCAGGGGCACGCAGTCCTGATCGGTCTGCAGCGCATGGACGACATCCATCAGGTGATCCGCACACCGCAGGGCCAGCCCCGGCACGCGGGCGGCCTCCTCTGCGCTGGCCCGTGGCAGCACCAGCGTGCGCTGCGTCCCCCCTTTGTGCAGCGCCAGTGCCATGGCCAGCGCCCCCCGCACCGGCCGCAGATCCCCTGCCAGCGACAGCTCGCCGGCCAGCTCCAGCGTCTCCAGCGCCGCCGGGTCGAGGTGGCCAGCCGCGGCGAGGATCCCCAGCGCAATGGGCAGGTCGAAGCGCCCGCCTTCCTTGGGCAGGTCGGCGGGGGCGAGGTTGACCGTGATGCGCTTGTTGTGCGGGAACTCCAGCCCGCTGTTGTGCAGCGCGGCACGCACGCGCTCGCGGGATTCCTTGACCTCCGTGTCCGCGAGGCCGACGAGCGTGAAGCTGGGCAGGCCGTTGGCCAGGTGGACCTCGACTGTCACGGCTGGGGCTTGCAGGCCGAGCAGGGCACGGCTGTGGACGGTGGCAAGTGACATGGTGGTGCGTGGGCCGGGTCGTGACGGTGCGGCGTGGCCGGTGTGCCTCGCATTCTGCGCAGGTCTGCACGGTTTGAAACTCACCCTGAAGAGGGATATGCACCAAGTCAGTGCGACACCAGCTCACCACGGCGGTGCATGTCCGGGATGGTCGTGGGGTCAGGGGGACCATGGGGGACGGATTGCGCTGGAAACAATCTGGCACGGAAGCTGCAGAAGGCTGCGGGCAGGCCGCCCGGTGCGGTTCCATCCGTTTCCCAGTCCATTTCACAGAGCAACCAGGAGCCACCATGAAAATGGTCACCGCCATCATCAAGCCGTTCAAGCTGGATGAGGTCCGAGAAGCCCTCAGCAGCATCGGCGTGCAGGGCATCACCGTCACCGAGGTCAAGGGCTTCGGGCGCCAGAAGGGCCACACCGAGCTGTACCGCGGGGCCGAGTATGTCGTCGACTTCCTGCCCAAGGTCAAGGTCGAGGCCGCCGTGGACGACGCCGTGGTCGACCGCGTGATCGAGGCCATCGAGAGCGCCGCCCGCACCGGCAAGATCGGCGACGGCAAGATCTTCGTGACGGCCCTGGAGCAGGTGCTGCGCATCCGCACCGGCGAGACCGGCAAGGACGCGCTCTGAGCGCACCGCCTGCACGCCGTCCCCTTCCACAAGATTCAGAGGCAACCATGTACAGAAGACTCCTGCCGGGCCTGGCGCTCGGACTGGCCGCCACCGGGTTCACCGACCTGGCGCTGGCACAAGAGGCCGCCGCCGCCGCTCCTGCGGCCGCTTCCGCTGTCGCCGACACGGCCGCTGCGGCCGCACCCGCCATCAAGTTCGACAAGGGCGACACTGCCTGGATGCTGCTGTCCACGCTGCTCGTCGTCCTGATGACGCTGCCTGGACTGGCGCTGTTCTACGGCGGCCTGGTCCGCTCGAAGAACATGCTGTCGGTGCTGATGCAGGTGATGGTGACGTTCTCGCTGATCGTCGTGCTGTGGTTCGTCTACGGCTACAGCCTGGCCTTCACCGAAGGCAACGCGTTCATCGGTGGCTTTGACCGCTTGTTCATGAACGGCGTGTGGGACAACGTCGCCGGCACCTTCGCGCCCGCCGCCACGTTCAGCAAGGGCGTCTACATTCCCGAGATCGTCTTCGCGGCGTTCCAGGCCACGTTCGCCGGCATCACCTGCTGCCTGATCGTGGGTGCCTTCGCCGAGCGCATGAAGTTCTCGGCGGTGCTGGCCTTCATGGTGCTGTGGTTCACCTTCAGCTACGCGCCGATCGCGCACATGGTCTGGTTCTGGATGGGCCCGGACGCCTACGCCTCCAAGGAAGTCGCCGATGCGATGACCGCCAAGGCCGGCCTGATCTGGCAGCACGGCGCGCTGGACTTCGCGGGCGGCACCGTCGTCCACATCAACGCGGCCGTGGCCGGCCTGGTGGGTTCGTACATGGTGGGCAAGCGCATCGGCTACGGCCGCGAAGCGTTCACGCCGCACTCGTTGACGCTGACCATGGTGGGCGCGTCGCTGCTGTGGGTGGGCTGGTTCGGCTTCAACGCCGGCTCGGCACTGGAAGCCAACGGCTACGCCGGTCTGGCCTTCATCAACACCTTCGCCGCCACGGCCGCTGCCGTGCTGGCCTGGTGCATGGGCGAGGCGCTGATGAAGGGCAAGGCGTCGATGCTGGGTGCGGCCTCGGGCGCCGTGGCGGGTCTGGTGGCGGTGACGCCGGCGGCCGGCAACGTGGGCATCGTCGGTGCGCTGGTGATTGGCTTCATCGCTGGCTTCGTCTGCCTGTGGGGCGTGCATGGCCTCAAGCGCATGCTCAAGGCCGACGACTCGCTGGACGTGTTCGGTGTCCACGGCGTGGGCGGCATCCTGGGTGCGCTGCTGACGGGCGTGTTCAACTCGCCGAACCTGGGCGGCCCGAGCCTGGTCGGCGACTGGGTGACGGTGAGCATGGTCGCCCCGGACGCCTACTCGATCGCCTCGCAGGTCTGGATCCAGGCCAAGGGCGTGCTGATCACGATCGTGTGGTCGGCGGTGGTGTCGGTGATCGCCTTCAAGATCGTCGACATGGTGATCGGCCTGCGCGTGCCGGAAGACGACGAGCGCGAGGGTCTGGACATCACCTCGCACGGCGAGACCGCCTACGCGAAGTGACACCGGTCTGCTGACCCTCTCCGAAAGGGGCCGCCGAAAGGGGGCCCCTTTTGCTTTGGCACACCACCCGCATGTGCAGACCTTCCTAGAATGGTCTTCATTCCCTTCACATCCACGCACGCAGGTCGCCCATGGTCCCCCATCTCGTCACCGCCCTGACCGGCCCGATCAATGAACTGGAGGCGCGCATCCTCGACTCGATGCCCGCCATCGAACGCTGGTTCCGCCTGGAGTGGATGGAGCACACGCCTCCCTTCTACACCTCGGTCGATGTGCGCAATGCGGGCTTCAAGCTGGCCCCGGTGGACACCAACCTCTTCCCCGGGGGCTGGAACAACCTGACGCCCGAGATGCTGCCGCTGGCGGTGCAGGCGGCGATGGCGGCGATCGAGAAGATCTGTCCCGAGGCCAAGAACCTGCTGCTGATCCCCGAGAAGCACACCCGCAACACCTTCTACATGACCAATGTGGCGCGGCTGGTGCAGATCTTCACGCAGGCGGGGCTGAACGTGCGCCTGGGTTCGCTGGACCCGGAGGTGAAGGAGCCGACGACGTTCGAGCTGCCGGGTGGCGAGTCGCTGACGATGGAGCCGCTGCTGCGCTCGCAACGTCGGCTCGGGCTGAAGAACTTCGATCCCTGCACCATCCTGCTCAACAACGACCTGTCGGCGGGCATCCCCTCGGTGCTGGAGGGCCTGCACGAGCAGTACCTGCTGCCGCCGTTGCACGCGGGCTGGGCGGTGCGCCGCAAGACCAACCACTTCCAGGCGTATGAGGAGGTCGCCAAGAAGTTCTCCAAGCTGATGGGGATGGATCCGTGGCTGATCAACCCGATGTTCAGCCAATGTGGGGAGGTGAACTTTGCCGAGGGTGCGGGCATCGAGTGCGTGCAGACCAATGTGGACGCGCTGCTGGGCAAGATCCGCCGCAAGTACAAGGAGTACGGCATCAACGAGAAGCCGTTCGTGATCGTCAAGGCGGATAACGGCACGTATGGCATGGGCATCATGACCGTGCGCGACGCCAAGCAGCTTGACGAACTCAACCGCCGCACGCGCAACAAGATGAGCGTGATCAAGGACGGACAGGAAGTCACCGAGGTGATCATCCAGGAGGGGGTGCCGACCTACGAGCGCATGAACGACGCAGTGGCGGAGCCGGTGGTCTACATGCTGGACCGCTACGTGGTGGGTGGTTTCTACCGTGTCCATGCCGACCGTGGCATCGACGAGAACCTCAACTCGCCGGGCGCGCAGTTCATTCCGCTGGCGTTCGCTGAATCCAACCACCTGCCGCGACAAGGCAGCAAGCCGGGTGCGAGTGCGCCGAACCGGTTCTACATGTACGGGGTGGTGGCGCGGCTGGCGATGCTGGCGGCCAGCTACGAGCTGGAAGCCACCGACCCGGACGCGGAGGTGTACGACTGACAGTTGCGTGCTGGCCCTGCACAAGATTGGCAGGTAGTCATTGACAGGGTCTGGAAATGCTGCCATAGTCGCAGGCTCTTTCTGGCTTGCGCACGTGCCTAGCCGCATGTGGCGCAATCTGGCTCCGCCCCAAACGCAGCCGCTTGATGGGAAACCATCAAGCGGCTGTGACGGGCCCAAGACTGACCGTGTGCGGTGGCCGAGTGTGGCCATCAGTGCGGGACAAGTTGGGGATTCGACATGATCCAAATGCAATCGCGACTCGACGTCGCGGACAACACCGGTGCGAAGTCCGTCATGTGCATCAAGGTGCTTGGCGGTTCTAAGCGTCGTTATGCCGGCATCGGCGACGTGATCAAGGTCAGCATCAAGGAAGCTGCACCGCGTGGTCGCGTCAAAAAGGGCGAGGTCTACAACGCCGTGGTGGTGCGTACCGCCAAGGGCGTGCGCCGCCAGGACGGCTCGCTCGTCAAGTTCGATGGCAATGCAGCCGTGCTGCTCAATGCCAAGTTGGAGCCGATCGGCACCCGCATCTTCGGCCCGGTGACGCGTGAACTGCGCACCGAGCGCTTCATGAAGATCGTGTCCCTGGCTCCGGAAGTGCTCTAAGCCGACT
Source organism: Sphaerotilus sp. (assembly GCA_013299055.1). Lineage (GTDB taxonomy): Bacteria > Pseudomonadota > Gammaproteobacteria > Burkholderiales > Burkholderiaceae_C > Sphaerotilus. The sequence goes on along the minus strand of JAAFKB010000051.1, from coordinate 7,412 downwards.
GCAAGGACAGGCCATGAACAAGATTCGCAAAGGCGACGAGGTCATCGTGCTGACCGGTCGCGACAAGGGCAAGCGCGGTGCGATTTCGCTGCGCGTTGATGAAGACCACGTGGTGGTCGATGGCATCAACGTCGTGAAAAAGCATGTGCGTCCGAACCCCCTGAAGGGCACGACCGGCGGCATCGTTGACAAGACCATGCCGATTCACCAATCGAATGTGGCGATCTTCAACCCCGCGACCGGCAAAGCCGACCGTGTGGGCATCAAGCTCCTGGCTGACGGCAAAAAAGTGCGCGTCTTCAAGTCCAGTGGCGAAGAGATCAAAGCCTGAGGCGGGAATTCGAGATGGCTCAACAACAAGCTCAAGCTCGTCTGCAAGCGTTCTATCGCGAGAAGGTCGTTCCTGACCTGATGCAGAAATTCGGCTACACGTCGGTCATGGAAGTGCCGCGTTTCGAGAAGATCACCCTGAACATGGGTGTCTCCGAAGCGGTCTCCGACAAGAAGGTCATGGACCACGCCGTCGGCGACCTGACCAAGATTGCCGGCCAGCGCCCTGTCGTCACCAAGTCCCGCAAGGCCATCGCCGGTTTCAAGATCCGCGAAAACGTGCCCATCGGCTGCATGGTGACCCTGCGCGGTGTGCGCATGTTCGAATTCCTGGACCGTTTCGTGACGATCGCGCTGCCGCGTGTTCGTGACTTCCGCGGTATCTCGGGACGTTCGTTCGACGGTCGCGGCAACTACAACATCGGCGTCAAAGAACAGATCATTTTCCCCGAAATCGAATACGACAAGGTGGATGCTCTGCGTGGTCTGAACATCAGCATCACGACGACGGCCAGTACCGATGACGAGTGCAAGGCGCTGCTCACGGCCTTCCGTTTCCCGTTCAAGAACTGAGGCCCCCATGGCAAAAGTCTCTCTCATCCAGCGCGAAGAAAAGCGCGAGAAGCTGGTGGCCAAGTACGCCAAGAAGTACGCGGAACTGAAGGCCATCATCGACGACAGCAACAAGTCGGAAGAAGAGCGCTACATGGCGCGTCTGGCTCTGCAGAAGCTGCCCCGCAATGCCAACCCGACCCGTCTGCGTAGCCGCTGCGGGATCACGGGCCGTCCGCGCGGTACCTTCCGCAAGTTCGGTCTGGCGCGCAACAAGATTCGTGAACTGGCCTTCCGAGGCGACATCCCCGGTGTCGTCAAGGCGAGCTGGTAAGCCGGCCCCAGGGCACGAACAGGAGTTATTCCATGAGCATGAGTGATCCTATCGCCGACATGCTGACCCGCATCCGCAACGCGCAGATGGTCGAGAAGGCCAGCGTAGCGATGCCAGCGTCCAAGTTGAAGTCTGCCATTGCGCAGGTTCTCAAGGACGAGGGTTACATCGACGGTTTCGCAGTCAAGACGACGGACGGCAAGTCCGAACTCCAGATCGGTCTGAAGTATTACGCCGGCCGCCCGGTGATTGAGCGCATCGAGCGCGTCAGTCGCCCTGGTCTGCGGATCTACAAGGGCCGCCACGACATTCCCCAGGTCCAGAACGGCCTCGGTGTTGCCATCGTCACCACCCCCCAGGGTGTGATGACCGACCGCAAGGCCCGCGCTTCCGGTATCGGTGGCGAAGTCCTCTGCTACGTCGCCTAAGCAGGAGGAACGACAAATGTCCCGCGTTGGAAAAATGTCGATCACCGTCCCGCAAGGCGTGGACGTGTCGGTCACCGAAGCCCAGATCAGTGTCAAGGGGGCCAAAGGCACCCTGGTGCGTCCGGTGCATCGCCTGGTCAAGGTGAGCAACGAATCTGGCAAGCTGTCCTTTGCACCGACCGATGATTCGGCCGCCGCCAATGCCATGTCCGGCACTGTGCGTGCGCTGGTCAACAACATGGTCAATGGCGTGAGCAAGGGTTTCGAGCGCAAGCTGAACCTGGTTGGCGTGGGCTTCCGTGCCCAGGCCACCGGTCAGAAGCTCAATCTGCAGATCGGGTTCTCGCACCCCGTGGTCAAGGACATGCCTGAAGGCATCAAGGTCGAGTGCCCCACTCAGACCGAAGTCCTGATCAAGGGTGCTGATCGCCAGGTCGTCGGCCAGTTGGCCGCAGAAGTTCGTGCCTTCCGTCCCCCCGAGCCTTACAAGGGCAAGGGCATCCGTTATTCGGATGAGAAGGTCACGATCAAAGAGACCAAGAAGAAGTAAGGAGCCGCACCATGTTGAACAAGAAAGAACAGCGCCTGCGTCGCTCCCGCCAGACCCGTGCCCGCATTGCATTGCAGGGTGCGGTTCGTCTGAGCGTCTTCCGCTCGAACCTCCACATCTACGCCAGCGTCATTTCCGGCGACGGCTCGAAGGTGCTCGCCAGCGCCTCGACCGCCGAAAAGGAAGTCCGCGAACAGATCGGCGCTGGCAAGGGCGGCAACGTCGATGCCGCCACGCTGATCGGCAAGCGCATCGCCGAGAAGGCCAAGGCCGCCGGCGTCGAGAAGGTGGCGTTCGATCGCTCTGGTTTCGCGTACCACGGCCGCATCAAGGCGCTGGCCGATGCAGCGCGCGAAGCCGGTCTGCAATTCTGATCCGCCTCGCTCGAAACGAAGGAATACAAAATGGCTAAGTTTCAACCGAAGGTTGCTGACGAAGGTCGCGACGACGGCATGCGCGAGAAGATGATCCAGGTCAACCGCGTGACCAAGGTGGTCAAGGGCGGCCGGATCATGGCGTTTGCTGCCCTCACCGTGGTCGGTGATGGCGACGGTCGCATCGGCATGGGCAAGGGCAAGTCGCGTGAAGTGCCGGTGTCCGTCCAGAAGGCGATGGAATCCGCTCGTCGCGGCATGGTCAAGATCCCGCTGCGCAACGGCACCGTGCCGCACAACGCCACGGGTGAGCACGGCGCTGCCAAGGTTCTGCTGGCGCCCGCGCCGGCCGGTACCGGCATCATCGCCGGCGGTCCGATGCGTGCCGTGTTCGAAGTCATGGGCATCACCGACATCGTCGCGAAGAGCCTCGGATCCTCGAACCCGTACAACATGGTTCGCGCCACGTTCGACGCCCTGTCCCGCATGACGACCCCCTCCGCGGTGGCCGCCAAGCGTGGCAAGACGCTTGAAGAAATCTTCAACTGAGCGGGCCGGAGGACAACATGTCTGAGAACACCGACAAGAAGACCGTCAAGGTCAAGCTGGTCAAGAGCCCGATCGGCACCCGCGAATCGCACCGTGCCACGGTGCGTGGCCTGGGCCTGCGTGGCATGAACACCGAATCCGTGCTGGAAGACACCCCTGCGGTGCGCGGCATGATCAACAAGGTCTCGTACCTGGTGAAGGTGCTGTAATCATGGAACTCAATTCGATCAAGCCGGCCTCGGGTGCCAAGCACTCCAAGCGCCGCGTGGGTCGCGGCATCGGTTCCGGCCTGGGCAAGACCGCTGGTCGCGGTCACAAGGGTCAGAAGTCGCGTGCCGGTGGCTACCACAAGGTGGGCTTCGAAGGCGGTCAGATGCCGCTGCAGCGTCGCCTGCCCAAGCGCGGCTTCAAGTCGCAGTTGCTGAAGTACAACGCCGAAGTCACCCTGTCGCAGCTGCAGAACCTGGCGGTCGATGAAATCGACGTGCTGGTGCTCAAGCAGGCGGGTCTGGTGGCGGATCTGGCCAAGAACGTCAAGGTCATCAAGTCCGGCGAGCTGACCCGCAAGGTGATGCTCAAGGGCGTGGTGGCGACCGCTGGCGCGCTGGTGGTCATCGAAGCCGCTGGCGGCTCGGTCGCTGCTGCCTGAGTCACAGGTCGTCCGTGGCAACGAACCCGACACAACTGGCCAAGAACGGCAAGTTCGGCGATCTGCGTCGCCGGCTGGTGTTCCTGCTGCTGGCCCTGGTGGTCTACCGCATCGGTGCGCACATTCCCGTGCCTGGCATCAACCCTGAGCAGCTCGCACAGCTGTTCAAGGGCCAGGAAGGCGGCATCCTGAACCTGTTCAACATGTTCTCGGGGGGAGCACTCTCTCGATTCACCGTCTTTGCATTGGGAATCATGCCGTACATCTCGGCATCGATCATCGTGCAGCTCATGGGCTATGTGATCCCGACCCTGGAGGCGCTGAAGAAGGAAGGTGAGGCCGGTCGTCGCAAGATCACCCAGTACACCCGCTACGGTGCGCTGGCGTTGGCGCTGTTCCAGTCGATCGGGATCGCGGTCGCACTGGAAGGCTCGCCTGGTCTGGTGATCGATCCGGGTCCGATGTTCCGCGTCACGGCCGTGGTCAGTCTGACGGCTGGCACGATGTTCCTGATGTGGCTGGGTGAGCAGATCACCGAGCGTGGTCTGGGTAACGGAATCTCGATCCTCATCTTCGCCGGTATCGCAGCGGGACTGCCAGGTGCCATCGGTGGGTTGATCAATCTGATCAACACGGGTGCGATGAGCGTGATCGTGGCGCTGCTGATCGTGCTGATCGTGATCGCGGTGACGTTCGTGGTCGTGTTCGTGGAGCGGGCTCAACGCAAGATCCTGGTCAACTATGCCAAGCGGCAGGTCGGCAACAAGGTCTACGGTGGTCAGTCGTCGCATCTGCCGCTGAAGGTCAACATGGCGGGTGTGATTCCGCCGATCTTCGCGTCGTCCATCATCCTGTTGCCGGCAACGGTGGTCGGGTGGTTCGCAACGGGTGAAAACCTGCGCTGGCTGAAGGACATCTCGTCGGCACTGTCGCCGGGGCAGCCGATCTACGTGCTGCTCTATGCTGCGATGATCGTGTTCTTCTGCTTCTTCTACACGGCGCTGGTGTTCAACAGCCGTGAGACAGCGGATAACCTGAAGAAGAGTGGTGCGTTCATTCCGGGTATCCGCCCTGGTGAGCAGACCGCGAAGTACATCGACAAGATCCTGGCCCGGCTGACGCTGGGTGGGGCGGTGTACATCACGCTGGTCTGTCTGCTGCCGGAGTTCCTGGTGCTGAAGTACAACGTGCCGTTCTATTTCGGTGGAACGTCGCTGCTGATCATCGTGGTCGTGACGATGGACTTCTGGGCGCAGGTCCAGTCGTATGTGATGTCGCAGCAGTACGAGACGCTGTTGAAGAAGTCCAGTTTCAAGGCGAACTGAACTTCAAGGCAAGCTGGGCAAGAAAGACCGAGTAAGCGTATCGAGCCGATTTCGTATGGCGAAAGACGACGTTATTCAGATGCAAGGGGAGGTCATCGAAAACCTCCCCAACGCCACCTTCCGGGTCAAACTGGAAAACGGCCATGTAGTGCTCGGGCATATTTCCGGCAAGATGAGGATGCACTACATCCGCATCCTGCCGGGAGACAAAGTGACCGTTGAATTGACCCCCTACGACCTCAGTCGTGCTCGCATCGTGTTCCGGGCGAAGTGAGCGAACCTCCCAACATTGCCCGGAAGAGAAGCGCAAGCCGATCAAGGAGAAGACCATGAAAGTCTCGGCATCCGTCAAGAAGATCTGCCGCAATTGCAAGATCATCCGTCGCAAGGGTGTGGTCCGTGTGATCTGCACCGATCCGCGCCACAAGCAGCGCCAGGGTTGATCCCCGTCGCTGAACCCCTCTAGAGAGTCACCATGGCACGTATTGCTGGTATCAACATCCCGCCGCACAAGCACGCCGAGATTGGTCTGACTGCGATCTACGGCATCGGCCGCACGACCGCTCAGCAGATCTGCGACAACTGCGGCATTCCGTACAACAAGAAGGTCAAGGACCTGACCGACGGCGACCTGGAGAAGATCCGTGAGGCCGTGGGCACGATCACCATCGAAGGTGATCTGCGCCGCGAAATCTCGATCAACATCAAGCGTCTGATGGACCTGGGTTGCTACCGTGGCTTCCGCCATCGCCGTGGCTTGCCCATGCGCGGTCAGCGTACCCGCACCAACGCCCGTACCCGCAAGGGTCCGAAGAAGGGCGCTGCTGCGCTGAAGAAGTAAGCGCATCGTCGCCCAGGAAAGAGTCGAGTCATGGCAAAAGCACCTGTCAACAACGCCGCACGCCGCGTGAGCAAGAAAGTCCGCAAAAACGTTGCGGACGGCATCGCCCACGTGCATGCATCGTTCAACAACACGATCATCACGATCACCGACCGTCAGGGCAATTCGCTGTCCTGGGCGTCGAGCGGTGGCCAGGGTTTCAAGGGTTCGCGCAAGTCGACGCCCTTCGCAGCCCAGGTGGCAGCGGAAGTCGCAGGTCGTGCCGCCCAGGAACAGGGCATCAAGAATCTGGACGTCAAGATCAAGGGCCCTGGTCCTGGTCGCGAGTCTTCGGTTCGTGCGCTGGCCTCGCTGGGTATCCGCATCGCGTCGATCTCCGATGTGACACCGGTCCCGCACAACGGCTGCCGTCCGCAAAAGCGTCGCCGCATCTGATGTCCATGTCCCGTTCGCTGCGGCAAACGGGATATTGGTTTCAGTTTGCGCTACAATTGCAGGTTTTCCGGCGAGCACCTTTGCGTGTTCGCCGGAAAATTCGTCGTTTTGTGATCCTGCGGTTGCATGCGCCCCTTCAGGTGCCCGGCCACGTGGCCCGGGTGCTGCTCTAAGACCACCGTTTCGCGGATTCCCGCGGGACTCGCGCACGAATCGCGTGCGTCAGATTGAAACACAAGGACAACGTCCGTGGCACGTTACCTCGGCCCCAAGGCCAAACTTTCCCGCCGTGAAGGCACCGACCTGTTCCTGAAGAGCGCCCGCCGCTCGATCAGCGACAAGTCGAAGTTCGAGACCAAGCCGGGCCAGCATGGCCGCACCTCGGGCTCGCGCACCTCGGACTACGGTCTGCAACTGCGTGAAAAGCAGAAGGTCAAGCGCATGTACGGCGTGCTGGAGAAGCAGTTCCGCCGCTACTTCGCCGAAGCCGAGCGTCGCAAGGGCAATACTGGTGCCACGCTGCTGCAACTGCTGGAATCGCGTCTGGACAACGTCGTCTACCGCATGGGTTTCGGCTCCACCCGCGCCGAAGCGCGCCAGATGGTCTCGCACAAGTCGATCACCGTGAATGGTCAGGTCGTCAACATTCCGTCGTTCTCGGTCAAGGCCGGCGACGTGGTGGCTGTGCGCGAAAAGGCCAGGAAGCAGCTGCGCATCGTTGACGCCCTGAAGCTGGCGGACTCGATCGGCCTGCCCGCGTGGGTGGCGGTCGACCAGACCAAGATGGAAGGGACGTTCAAGAAGGCTCCTGACCGTGACGAATTTGGCGCTGAGATCAACGAATCGCTGATCGTCGAACTGTATTCGCGCTGATCCATGTGATCCGTGATGGCGCGCACCGGAGCGTGCGTGCCTCAGGCCCCACCGCATCCCGGGTGCGCTGGGGTCTTGCCTCGCCCGGTGGGTCCATCAGCCTTATCGGTGTAACGAGCCGAGGGTATTGACAGGAACTTTGAATGCAAACCAATCTGCTGAAGCCCAAAGC
>JAAFKB010000050.1 GCA_013299055.1 Sphaerotilus sp. | reverse complement strand
TCCGCCGCATGACGCTGGTGGCGGCGGTGCAGGCGGACGCGGCGTTGTTCTCCAGCGACTTCCGGGCGCCGGAGCGGCTGTTCTCGCTGCTGATGCAGGCGGGCGGCCGGGCAGGGCGGGATGCGGCACTGGCGGGGCGCAGCGAGGTGTGGATCCAGACCTGGCATCCCGAGCACGCGCTCTACGCCGCGTTGCGCCGGCACGACTACGAAGCCTTCGCCGCCGCGCAGCTCGCCGAGCGCGAATCGGCCGGGATGCCGCCGTTTTCCTTTCAGGCGCTGCTGCGGGCCGATGCGCGCACGCCCGAAGCGGCCCTGGCGTTCCTGGCGGCGGCAGCGTCGCAGGCAGAGGGCTTGTCCGGCGCGCAGGAGGTGCTGGTGTACCCGCCGGTGCCCGCCCCGATCCACCGGGTCGCCGATGTCGAGCGGGCGCAGATGCTGCTCGAAGCGTCCAGTCGCGTGGCCTTGCAGCGTGTGCTGGCGCAGTGGGAGCCCGCGCTGAAGACCCTGGCCGCGGAGACAGCCACGCGTGTGCTTCGGTGGTCATTGGACATTGATCCGCTCTCAATTTAGAACAAATGATCACCAACCCCCTGAATCTGCAGTCACATTTCGTTTCCGCGGGGTTTCCGTCCGTGCAGTTTTTGCCCACGATTGCGGTAAAACCCGGCGCTGTAGTTTGAGCAGCGGCGGTTTCATGGCCCGATGTAGCAAGGATGGGGAGAGGTGAACGTGGCAGTTCCACAGTGGCAAATCAGATTGCGTCGGCCATCCGAGCTGACCGAACCGGAGCAGCGGGCCTGGGCGGCACTCGAAGGCCGGGCGGTCGAGCCGAATGCTTTCCTGTCCCCGCATTTCGTGCTGCCGGCCCTGCGCTACCTGGACCCGACTGCGAAGGTCATGCTGCTGTGGGTCGAGCGGCTGGCTGCGGGTGGACGCCAGGTGGTGGCGGTGGGGGTGTTCCGCGGCAGTCCGGGCACCCGCGCGTTTCCCTGGCCCCACCTGGTGGCCTACCAGTCGGAGCACACCTATCTGGGGGGGATGCTGGTGGATGCCGAGGTGCTGGTGCCGGTCGTGGAGCAGATCCAGCATTTCCTGCAGCGGCGCCTGAGTCCGTGGAAGGGACTGGAGCTGCCCAAGCTGCGCGCGGACGGGCCGCTGGCGCAGGCGTTCCGGGCGCTGGCCACGCAGCAGCAGCTGCCCGCGCAGCTGCTGGGCCCGCAGGCCCGGTCGATGCTGACGCTGGCGGATTGCGGCGAGGCGTTGCTGAACAAGGCGCTGGGCAAGAAGCTCAACGAGATCAACCGCTGCAAGCGCAGGCTGGAGGAGATGGGCACGCTCACCTGGGAGTGCCTGTGGAAGGACGGCGTTCCGAAGTCTTCTGTCGATGCCTTCCTGGCGCTGGAGCACCGGGGCTGGAAGGGCGAGTCCGGCACGTCGCTGCAGTCCACCGAGGCGGGACGGGAGTTCTTCCGCGAGATGGTGCGGCGCTTCGATGGCGATGGTCGGCGTGCCCTGTTCACCGAGCTGCGGCTCAACGGGGAGGCGGTGGCGTCCACCTGCAACTTCGTGTCCGGCACGATGGGCTTTGCCTTCAAGGTCGGCTGGGATCCCGATCTGCGCAAGCTCGGCCCCGGCATGCTCAACGAGATCGAGTTCATCCGGCGCTTCAAGGACCACCCCAACGCCCACGAGATCACGGCATTCGACAGCGGCGCCTCGGCCGACTCGTTCATCAACCGGCTCTGGCTGGACCAGCGGTCGCTGGGACTGCTGCTGATGCCGTCGAGCCGCATGGCGGGCCTGGCGCTGCAGGCCACCCGGCGGCTGCGCGACTCGCGGCAGGGCGTGGCGCCCCAGGATGCAAACAATGCGATAGTCGCAAAAGCCGAAGCCTGATTCTGGAGATCCGGCGGGCGAGTCTGCCAGACTTGCGGGTGGCGTCCATCCCCCCAGCGTTTGTCTGTCCGTCTGTCTGTCTGCATGTCTACTTCTACTTCTGCGGTGTCCGGCCGCCTTCCTGCGGTTGTCCTGGCGTGTGCAGGTGCCTCCGAGGGGGATCTGAACGTGGTGCGCTCCCTCGGAGAGCAGGGCCTGCCCGTGATCGTGGTGGCCGAATACGCCGATCCTCCTTCGCGCTACTCGCGCCACTGCACCACCTTCGTGCAGGTTCCCGACTTTGCGTCCCATCCCCAGGCCCTGCTGGCGACGCTGGCGGAGCTGGCCGGACAGCACGGGCAGCCGCTGCCCGTGTTCGCGTCCGCCGATCCGGACCTGGCCGCGCTCAGCCACCTGCACGCCGCACTGCGTCCGCATGTGCGCTGGACGATGGCCGATCCGGCGCTGGTGCTCACGCTCATGGACAAGCGCGCGTTCAGCGATCTGGCGGTGCGTGCGGGGCTGCCGGTGCCGCGCACCTTCACGCCTGGCACGCTCGACGAGATCGAGCGCATCGCTCCGACGCTGACCTACCCGGCGATCGTCAAGCCGTCCCTGCCGACTTCCTGGAAACACCCGCAGCTCCCTCGCGCGATCCGCAGCGCCAAGGCCATCGTGCTGGAGACGTCGGCGGAGCTGCTGCAGGTCTGCCGCACGCTGGCGCCGTTCGGGCTGGCGCTGATCCTGCAGGAATATGTGCCCGGTGACGACGATGCCCACTACGACGTGCATGCCTTTGTCGACCACGGCGGCACCACCCGTGCGACCTTCTGCGGCCGCAAATGGCGCATCCAGCCCCCCCATGTGGGCAGTGGCTGCTATGTGGAGAGTCTCCACGAGCCACAGCTCGAAGCCCAGGTGGCCGAGATGCTCGAACGCCTGGGCTACCGCGGCATCGCCAACCTGAACTTCAAGCGCCACGCCGTCACGGGCGAGTTCAAGCTGCTGGAGATCAATCCTCGCGTGAGCCAGTGGACCATCCTCACCACCCGCGCCGGCATCAACCTGCCGTGGCTGGCCTACTGTGATGCGTGCGGGATCGCGTCACCGGACCTGCCGCCGCGCCGCAGCGGACTCTGGTACGTCAGCGGCAAGAACGACTTCCGGGCGATGCGGGGCTATGCGCGCGAGGGGCTGTGGACCTGGGCCGGCTATCTGCGCTCGCTGCTGAAGCGGCCGTTGGTCTGCCAGGTGCTGTCCTGGCGTGATCCTGGCCCGGCCTTGCAGCTCACGTTCCACTGGATCGCGGAGAAAATGCGTCTGCGGTCTCCGACCTGACCGCGATTCAGCAGGAGTCGAGATGTCCGTTGCCGTTGCGCCCGTCCCCGCCCCCGGTTCCGGCTCCGTTCCCGCGCCGCTGCGGCTGGCGGTGATCGGCGCGGGGCCGGTCGGGCTCGCGCTGGCGCTGTCGGCGGCGCGGCGCCTGCCCACGGCACAGGTGTGGGTCTATGACCGGCTGCCTGCCACGCACGATGTCAGCGCAGACCCGCGCACGCTGGCGCTGTCGCAGGGCAGCGTGCTCGACCTGCAGCGGCTCGGCGTGTGGGCTGCCATGGCCGAGCGGGCCGAGCCGATCCAGTGTGTCCACGTCTCGCAGCAGCAGCCAGGGCTGTTCGATCTGCTCGACCTGTCCGGGCGCGTGCCGGCACCCGAGCTGCGCATCCGCGCCGAGGAAGCGGGTGTGCCACAGCTCGGCGCGGTCATCCCCTACGGTGCACTGGCCGCGCCGATGCGCGCCGCGTGGCAGGCGGCCTGTGCTGCCGCGCCACACCGGCTGGGCCTGCGCTGGGGGCAGCCGGTCAGCGGGGTCCGGACCGTAGCGGGCGGCGTCGACATCGACGTGGACACCGGGGCCGGGGCGCTGGTCGAGGCGCACGACCTGGCGGTGATCGCCGAAGGTGGTGTGTTCGCGGCACAGTCGCGCAAGGCGGTTGCCCACGACTACGCCCAGAACGCCTGGGTCGGCACCGTCGTGCTGGAGGACACAGAGCCGGGTGTCGCCTACGAGCGGTTCACCCCGCAAGGCCCGGTGGCGCTGCTTCCTCTGCCGGGTGCGGTACCGGGTCCGCAGGGGCGCGTGGTGCGGCGTCGGGCGGCGTTGGTGTGGTGCGTCGACGGGCGCGATGACGGCGTGGCGGCGCTGACCGAGGCCCAGCGGCTGGCGGTGCTGGCGCATCTGCTGCCCGTCGGGGTGGGACACCTGGTGTCGATCAGCCCGCTGAAGTGCTTCGCGCTGGGGCTGAATGCCGAGCGCACCCTGGTCCAGGGCCGCACGGTGCGCATCGGCAATGCTGCGCAGACGCTGCATCCGGTGGCGGGCCAGGGGCTCAACCTGGGGCTGCGCGATGTCCATGCCCTCGTCGAGCGGCTGGCCCGCCAGCGGGATCCGGACCTGGCGCTGCGCCAGGTCGAATGGCAGCGCGCGCCTGACCGCTGGACCATGATCGCCGCCACCGATTTCCTGGCCCGCAGCTTCACCTGGAGCTGGCCGGGGGTGAGCACGCTGCGGGGCGCCGGTCTGGCGGCGCTGGGCCGGATCGGGCCGCTGCGTACCTTGGTGGCGCGGCGCATGGTGTTCGGCGGACGCTGAGACGGCTGCGCAAAGTCACCGTGCGGATTGCGCGGGACAGTCTTGGAACCCCCTGTTGGCGGGGATGGTCGGACCTTCGATCGGGTGGGAGATCGGCTGAAAATGCCGTCAAGTTTCCCGCTTCTCCCGATAACGCCGATTTCGGCGCACAACAGGTACCACCATGCACGCCGTCTCTGCCCCGTCCTCGCCTCGCCCCGCCGTCGTTCTGGCCTGCCTGGGTGCGCAGGGTGCCGACTTGAACCTGGTGCGGTCGCTGGGCGAGCAGGGCGTGCCGGTGATCGTGATCGGCGAGTACGAGTTCCCGCCGTCGGGCTACTCGCGCCACTGCGTCGAATACATCTGTGCCCGCCACTTCACGCGCCGCCCAGAGCACTTGCTGCGCGTGCTGCGCGAGCTGCGCGTGCGCCATGGCCAGGCGCTGCCGGTCTTCCCGACGGCGGACACCGACCTGCGGGCGCTGGTGGCGCTGCACGCGGATCTGGTGGGCACCGCGCTGTGGGTGTCGGCGTCGCCGGACACCGTGAACCGCATGATGGACAAGCGCCGCTTCGCCGCGACAGCCCAGGCACTGCGCCTGCCGGTGCCCACCACGCATGCTCCGCGCACGCTCCAGGAAGTCGAGGCGCTCAGCCGCGTGGTCGATTTCCCGGTCGTGCTCAAGCCCGCCCACCCGACCGCCTGGATGCGTCCCGGCATGGACCCGACCATCGCCCGCGCCAAGGCGCTGGTGATCGACGCGCCCGAGGAGCTGATGCGCGTGTGCTGCCGCATCGCGCCGCATGGACTCGACGTGGTCCTGCAGGACTATGTGCCCGGCGACGACGACCTGCACTACAGCGTCCACGCCTGGATCGGCCGCAATGGCGCGGTCGAGCGGGTGGCAACGACACGCAAGTGGCGCACCTTCCCCGTCCAGGCGGGCACGGGCTGTCTGGTCGAAACCGTGTCGGTGCCAGACCTCGAAGCCGAGTCACGTGACATCCTGGCGATGCTGCGCCTGCGTGGCATGGTGGTGATGAACTTCAAGCGCGATGCGTGCACGGGCCAGTTCATGCTGCTGGAGGTGAATCCGCGCCTGACCTGCAACAGCCTGCTGCTGACGCGTGCCGGCTTCAACTTGCCCTGGCTGGTCTACAACGAAGTCTGCGGGCGTCCGGTGCAGGCCGCCCAGGCGGTGGCTGTGGCGGCCACGGCTGCGCCAGAGGTCTGGCGCGTGGGCCTGCGCTATCTGAACGCCAAGGCCGATTTCCTCGCCTTCCGCACCCTGGCGCGGCAAGGGCGCATGGGCTGGGGGGGCTACCTGCGCTCGGTGCTGCGGCCGGGCATGGTCTACCGTGCACTGGACTTGAGCGACATGGGCCCGCCGGTGCAGATGGCCTGCGACTGGCTGGCGCTGAAGTTCCAGGGCAGCCGCCGCTGGGTGCGCAGCCGACTGGGACTGAACGGGGTCTGAGTTGCCCGCCTATCCCGCCTGATCACCAGCGCCGGTGCTCCAGCGCCGGCAGCTGCTGACGCACCCGCGCCAGCACCGCCGCATCCAGCGTCGCCAGCACGACCGCCTCGCCCTCGTCCTGCACCGCCAGCACCGTGCCCCAGGGATCGACCACCATCGTGTGGCCCCAGGTGCGGCGGCCGTTCTCATGCCGGCCGCCCTGGGCGCTGGCGACGACGTAGCACTGGTTTTCCACCGCCCGCGCCCGCAGCAGCAGCTCCCAGTGGGCCTGCCCGGTCGGCCAGGTGAAGGCCGCCGGCACGACCAGCAGATCGCATGGCGGCTGCATCAGACGCCGGTACAGCTCCGGAAACCGCAGGTCGTAGCAGATGGACAGGCCGGTGCGGTGCCGCGTGCCGTCGCGGGCCTCGACCTCGACCGCCACCGGCTGCGCACCCGGCCGCAGCGTGGCCGCCTCGTCGTGGCGGCGCTCGCCGTCGTCGTAGCGGAACAGGTGCATCTTGTCGTAGCGTGCGGCGCGCTGTCCCTGTGGCCCGTAGACCAGCGTGGTGTTGGTGGCGTGCTCGGGGTCGCCGTCCAGCGCCATCGGCAAGGTGCCGCCGACCAGCCAGATGCCGTGCTGGCGCGCCAGATCGGACAGGGTGGTCTGGATCGGCCCGTGGCCGGGGGCTTCCGCGATGGCGAGCTTGTCGCGGTCGTGCCGGCCCATCAGGCAGAAGTATTCCGGCAGCACGACCAGCTCGGCGCCCCGCCCTGCGGCTTGGGCGACGAGTGCGGCGGCGCGGGCGAGGTTGTCGTCTACCCTGGGCGTTGACACCATCTGGAGGGCAGCCATGGTCAGGCTCATGGGGTTTCGTCCTTTCGTGCGGTGGAGGGCAGGGGCTCGGGGGGCTGACCGGATCGGCTGCGCAGCACGGGCGTGATGCGCGGTGTGTCCCAGGGGCCTGTGACATGGAATTCTCGGGTCGCCGCTTCGGTCAGCGGACGCTGCAGCAGCCACTGCGTCACCAGCGTGCCCAGCCCCACGGCGGGGTTGACCACGGCATAGGCCAGCGAGGCTGCCCCGGCATTGAAGTCCGGCACGACCCAGACCCGCAGATCCTGCGTGGCCTGGTCCAGCCGGGCACTGCCTTCGGCCAGCACCATGGCCTGCACGCCGCGCACGCGCAGGTTGCGGGTGTGCGCCAGGCCCTGCTGGATCTGCACGTCGCCTTCGACGTGGTCGAAGCTGAACCCCTGCTGGTAGAGGTCGCGGAAGTCCAGTGACAGCCGCCGTGGCAGCGATTGCAGGTTGAGCACGCCCAGCAGCCGCCCGGCGCCCGGATCGGCCCGCAGGAGCTGGCCGCCGTCCAGCGCCAGGCGCAGCGTGCCGCCCAGGTGGGCCAGGCGCAGCGCGGTGGGCGGGCCGGGCCAGTGGAGCTGCCCGTCGATCCGCCCCCGTCCGCCGCGCAGCGTGCCGGCCCAACCCAGCTGGTCCAGCCAGCGCCCGCCGTCGTCCAGCGCAAGCTGCCACTGCAGGTGGCTGGTGCCGGGCCCGGCGCGGTCCCAGCGGCCGGTGGCACCGAGCTGCGCGCCCGCCTGCGCCAGCGTCAGCTGCTGCAGCTGCCAGCCGGTCGGGCTGGGGGCTCCCTGCAGTTCGAGCCGGCCGAGCGGGTGCCCCGCGAACACGAGCTGCTCGACCACGACATCGAGCAGGGGCAGCGGCTCGGCGGTGTCGGGCAACGGATCGGAGGCGGGGTCGGACACAGGGGCGGACGCGGGATCGGCGGTCCAGGGCAGGCGCAGATGGCCCAGCCGCGCCTGTACCGCTGCGGGCGCTCCGGCCGTGGCCGGCCGCAGGCGCAGCTGGCCCGCCAGCTGGTCGGAGCGGACCGTGCCCGCCCAGGTGGTGGGGGTGCCGGAGGGCTGGAAGTCGGCCGACAGCGCGGTGAGGTGGCGACCGTGCAGCGTGAGGTCGGCGACCTGCAGGCGGATCTGCTGGGGTAGCAGGGCGGGAGCGGTCGGGGCGCTCTGGGCGAGGGTCTGGGGTACCGTCCGCTGCAGCCACGCCTGCCACTCGTCCAGCGACAGCCGGGGCAGCACGACGCTGGCGGCCAGTCCGTGCTCTGGCCAGGGCCGGCCGTCGGGGGCGCCGAGCTGGAGCCAGCCGCTGCGCAGCCGGGCGGCCGCATCGCCGTCGAAGACCAGCCGGGTGTGCAGCACGGGGTGGGCGGCGGTGCCGGCCTCGACCTGCAGCAGCGTCGTGGCTGTGCCTGCCGTGGCAGCGCCCGGCGCCGGCCCGACCCGTACCCGCAGGGGGAGTGCGGCCGCCGCCGCCTTGCGCAAGGGGGCGGGCAGGGGGCTGCTCAGGCCGACGAGGTCGCTGTCCACCTGTACCACCGGGCCGCCGGGGGGCAGGTCGATCTGCAGC
The DNA here is from genome assembly GCA_013299055.1 of Sphaerotilus sp. Classification (GTDB taxonomy): domain Bacteria; phylum Pseudomonadota; class Gammaproteobacteria; order Burkholderiales; family Burkholderiaceae_C; genus Sphaerotilus. The sequence continues at coordinate 20,259 of JAAFKB010000050.1, read as the reverse complement.
CGGTAGTCGGCCTGGCCCTCGAACGGGTGGGCGACGCGGGCCACGGGTGCCACGCTGTCGAAGGCGGCGAAGCGGCGCAGGCCGGCGACCGTGGCGCGGCCCTGCCCGGCAAAGCGCAGCACCCCGTCGTCGCCCAGCTGCCCCGTGAACTGCAAGGCGCCGCCGGCCACCTCGGCGCGGCCGTGGGCGAGCTGGAAGCTGTGCTCGGTGAAGTCGATCTGCGCCTGCAGCGCGTCCAGCGGGGGCACGTCCGGGCGCATGTGCAGCCGCGTCTCGTCCAGGTCGACCCGGCCCTGCACGGTGGTCTGCGCCGGCCGCTCCAGGGGCACGCCGAGCTGCAGCGCCAGCCGTGCCTGGCCCTCGCCCTGGGCCGGTGTGAAGGCGTGGTCCAGCCAGCCATCGACCGGGCTGGTGCGCAGGAAGTCCAGCAGGTCGGCGGTCGGGCCGTGGCCTTGGCCGCGCAGCCGCAGCACGGGGTCGTGGGCGAGGTCGTCGATGCCGCCGTCGAGTCCGGTCAGCACGAACTGGCCGCTGCCGGTCTGGCCGAGCCGCGCCTGGGTCTGCAGCAGGCGCAGGCGCTGGCCGTCGATGACGAGCTGCCCGGCGCCGTCGGTGTAGCGCGGCCAGGCGCCGCCGGGCACGGCGTCCAGCGTGAGCTGCTCGAAGTGCCCGCCGAGCGCGAACTCGCCCTGGCCTGGCGCGGGGTAGGGAAAGTCCAGCACCGGGCCGCGCACGCGGGCCCGCACGTCGCGCGCCGTGCCGGCCAGCACGGCCTGCTGCACATAGGTGCGCACGCTGGTGGCGATGCCCAGCGGCAGGTAGCGGTGCAGGCGGTCAGCCCGGAGCTGGTGGACGCTGGCCTCCAGGTCCAGCGTGCCGGGCAGCCAGCCGTGGCGGCCGAAAGTGGGCCCCTCCGGCGGACCGCTGCGCCAGTGGCCGGAGAACGCGCCGCTGCCGTCGGCGGTGGCGAAGGTGGCGCGGCGCACCTCGACCGCGATGGCCGGGCGGGTGCCGGGGGTGGCCGTGCGGGCGCGGTGCAGCTGCCAGCGCACGTCGGCGTCGAGCCGGTCCAGCGCCACCCGTGGCTGCTCGAACACGCCGGGGAAGTCCAGCTCGCCGTCCTGCAGGCGCAGATCCGCCTGGCCGCCGCGGTCGCTGGCGTCGAAGCGCACGCGGGCGCCGCGCAGTCCCGGCCGGCCGGGCGTGGCGGTCGCGGTGAGGGCGGCCGTGACCGGCGCGGCGGCGAGCTGCAGCGCCTCGGCCACGCCACGTGCCCGCCAGCGATCGGGACGCTCGATGTCGCCGCTCCAGTCGTAGACGAAGCCGTGGACCTGTCCGCGTGGCCGGGTGGCCTCCAGCAGGCGCCGCATCGGCCCGGCCAGCGGCACATGGGCGGCCGATTGCGCGAGCAGGCCCAGATCGACCAGCGACGCCTTGAACGCCCCCCCCGTCCAGGCGCCGGGCGGCCCGTGCAGGATCAGCTCCAGATCGGTGGCGGGCCATAGGCTCGGGTCGGGGCGGGCGGCGGTGGCCGTGGCGTCCGATGGGGGGCGGGACTGGAAGGCCAGCTGGCGTGCCCGCACCCGGCTGCCGTGGACGTCGTGCTGCACGTCGAGCTGGCCGCTGATGCGCTGCAGCGCCACCGGTGGCAGGCCCCGCGCCACCCGCAGCGTGACCGCCTGCAGCTGCAGGTCGGCCGTGGCCCCGGTGAGCCGTCCCTGCGCCACCGCGATGCGCGTGGCCAGCCGCCCGCGCCCTTCCAGCAGGTCGAAGGGCAGGTCCATGTGGCGGCGCAGGCGGCTGACATCGACCAGCGGCCAGTCCGCCTGCACCACCGCGTCCCACTGCCGCCAGTCGCCGGGGGACCGCAGGGGCCGTGTCATTTCGGCGCGCGCCGCGAAGCGGCTGCCCCAGCCCTCGGGTGGGGTGGCGCTCAGGTGCAGCACATGCCGGCCCAGCGGGTTGCGCAGGTCGGCGTCGACGCCGGTGAGCACCAGGGGTTCGGTGCCGCGCCGCTCGTCCTGCCATGACAGGCTGGCCCCGCGCAGCCGGATCTCGGACTGGTGCAGCAGCCAGTCGAGCACCTGTCCTTCGGTGGCGGCGGATCCCGCCCCTTCCGAGCCCTCCAGCGGCAGCCCCGCCAGGAATACCCGACCCTGTGCGTCCCGGCGCAGCGTCAGGTGCAGCGCGTCGAGGGACAGGTGCCGGACCTGCGGCCACCAGTCGGTCAGGGAGCGTGGCAGCAGCGACCCCGGCGTCAGCACCACCTCGACCCGGCCCAGGCGCAGCGTCTCCTCGTCCCGCGCGTCGTGCAGCCGCAGGTCGTGCAGCGTGAGCGTGGGCGACCAGAATCCACCCGACACCGACAAGGTACCCATGCGCACCTGCAGCCCCAGCGCACGGCTCGCCCAGCCTTGCAGTTCGGGTTTCCAGGCGTCCGGGCGCGACAAAATCCCCCACTGCAGCATCAGCCACGCGGCCAGGGTCAGGGTCGCCAGGGCCGCGATGCTCCAGAATGCGACGCACAGCAGCACCCCGACCGCACGGTGGCGGCGGTGCGGCAGACCATCAGACGCAGAATCCCCAGACATCTCGGACATGAACGCGGCCGAACCCGTCTCCGGCAAAGACAACACAGCGCAGCGAAGCTAGCACAGACCCGAAAGAATGCCATGCAGACCTCTCCCGCGACGGCCGTGACCGCCGAGACCGTGCTGACACCCGCTGCCGCCGACCACAGCCGCTACGTGCAGCGCATCCGCCGCGTGCGCAGCACGGAGCTGGACCTGCTGGCGTCTGGCGCCCCGACCCGCGAGACCATCCAGGCCACGCTCGACCTCTGGCTCGCCCGCGGGCGACCGCTGGCCTCGGCGCTGCGGCTGACGCGGCAGCTGGTGATGGAGCGGCTGGTGGTCCTGGACGTGGAGCAGCAGGCCGAGGTCGAGGTCGTCACCCGGGCGATGACCGAGCTGGCCGAGGTGACACTGGACGCTGCGCTGGATGCCGCTCGGGCCGAGCAGGATGCCTTGCACGGCGCACCTGCCACGGCCGACGGCGCCCCCATCGACTTCTGGATCGTCGGCATGGGCAAGCTCGGCGCACGCGAGCTGAACGTGTCCTCCGACATCGACCTGGTCTATGTCTACGAAGAAAACGGCCAGACCTGCGGGCGGGTGGATGGCGGCGGGGTGGTCTCGGCGCACGAATACTTCTCGCTGGTGGCGCGTACGCTGCGGGCGCTGATCGGTGACGTGACCGAGGACGGCTTTGTCTTCCGCGTCGACCTGGCGCTGCGGCCCAATGGCAACTCCGGCCCGCCGGTGGTGAGCCTGGCGATGCTGGAGGAGTATTTCCTGGTCCAGGGCCGCGAGTGGGAGCGGTTCGCGTGGCTGAAGAGCCGTGTCGTGGCGCCACGGGCCGCCGTCGAGTCTGGCCGCGCCAAGGCGCTGCGCGATGTCGTGACGCCCTTCGTCTACCGGCGCTACCTCGACTACGGCGTGTTCGAGGGCCTGCGCCAGCTCCACCAGAAGGTGCGCGACGAGGCCAACCGCCGCGCCGCCGGCCGTCCCGAGCGCGCCAACGACGTGAAGCTCTCGCGTGGCGGCATCCGCGAGATCGAGTTCATCGTGCAGCTGCTGCAGGTGGTGCGCGGCGGGCAGTTTCCCGAGATCCGCACCCGCCCGACGCCCAAGGCGCTGCAGCGGCTGGCCAGCGTCGGCCTGATCCCGCCGGAGACGGCCGAGAAGCTGGCGGCGGCCTACACCTTCCTGCGCCGCGTCGAGCACCGCATCCAGTACCTCGATGACCAGCAGACCCACCTGCTGCCCACTGTGGACGCCGACCTGCGCTGGATCGCCGCCTCGATGGGTCTGGCCGCCTGCACGCCGGACGCCTGCGAGCTGCTGGACACGCTGTGCACCCACCGCGAGCTGGTCGCCACCGAGTTCGACGCCCTGCTGCACGACGGCCGCAGCAGCCCGGCGCGGGGTGGGGCGCCCGGCCAGTGCAGCCGCTGCAACGGCACGCCACCGACCCTGGAACAGCTGCCGCAGATGCCCGAGCTGGGGACGGTGCTGGCCGAGCGGCTGCGGTCGCTGGTGGCGTCGCCTCGGGTGGCGCTGCTGCGCGACGACGGGCGGGCGCGGCTGGTGCGGCTGCTGCTGCGGGCGCACCGGCTGGCACTGGAGCCGGGTGGGGCGGGAGAGGGCGCGCTGCTGCGCTTCCTCGACTGGGTCGAGCCGTTGCTGCGCCGCGAGAGCTACCTGGCGCTGCTGGCCGAGCGGGGCGAGGTGCTGGGGCGGCTGCTGCACCTGCTGGGGCTGGCGCGCTGGCCGATGCGCTACCTGATGCAGCACCCCGGCGTGATCGACGAGCTGGCCGACGTCCGGCTGGCCCGCGAACGCTTCGACGCCGTGGCCTACGCCCGTGACCTGGAGGACCGCCACCACGCCTGGATCCGCTCCGGCGAGGCCGACGAAGGCGCGCTGCTCGACACCCTGCGCCGCGCCCACCAGGCCGAGACCTTCCGCACGCTGGTGCGCGACGTGGAGGCCGAGATCACCGTCGAGCAGGTGGCCGACGACCTCTCCGCGCTGGCCGACGCGACGCTGGAGCGCACGCTGCACTGGGCCTGGCGCCACCTGCGCACGCGCCACCGCGACGCGCCCTGCTTCGCCGTGATCGCCTACGGCAAGCTCGGCGGCAAGGAACTGGGCTACGGCAGCGACCTGGACATCGTGTTCCTCTACGACGACGAGGACGAACGCGCGGGCGAGGTCTACGCCGCCTTCGCCCGCAAGGTCATCACCTGGCTGTCGCTGCGCACGGCGGCCGGGGCGCTCTACGAGATCGACACCGCGCTGCGGCCGAACGGCAATTCTGGGCTGCTGGTCACGTCGGTGGCCGCCTTCGCGCGTTACCAGCAGGGTCGGGGCAGCAACACGGCGTGGACCTGGGAGCACCAGGCGATCACGCGGGCCCGCTGGTGCGCCGGCTCGCCCGCGCTGGCCGAACGCTTCGAGGCCACGCGCCGCGCCGTGCTGACCGCGCCGCGCGATCTGGAGGCGCTCCGGCGCGAGATCGCCACCATGCGCGAACGGGTACGCGAGGCCCACGCCGTACGGCCGACGCGCTTCGACGTGAAGCACAGCCGGGGCGGGATGATGGACGCGGAGTTCGCCGTGCAGTGGCTGGTGCTGGCCCACAGCGCCGCCCACCCGACGCTGCAGGACAACGCCGGCAACATCGCCCTGCTGCAGCGCGCCGAGCGGGCGAGGCTGCTGCCCGCAGGGGTGGGCGTGGCGGCGGCCGACGCCTACCGCGCCCTGCGCCAGGTGCAGCACCGTGCCCGGCTCGACGAGGCGCCCACGCAGGTGGACATGGCCGAGCTGGGACCGCTCCAGGTCCACCGGGACGCCGTGCTGGCGCTGTGGCGCGCCGTGTTCGGCTGAGGCGGCTGGCACCCTCGGCCGCCGGCTTCGCCTGGCTGGGCGTGGGGCTGCTGCTGGTGCTGCCGAGCCTGCTGATCGCGCCTCGGCCAGGGCTGGCGCGGCTGGCGCTGGCGTGGGTGCCGACGCTGGCGGCGAGCGAGCCGTGGCGGCTGTGGAGCGCCGCCTGGGTCCATCTCAGTGTCCAGCACCTGCTGGTCAACCTGACGGGTGCCGTGCTGGTGCTGCTGCTGGGCTGGGTGGCGCGGCTGCCGCGGGAGGCGGCCTGGGCCTGGGCGCTGGCGTGGCCGCTGACCCACCTCGGCCTGTGGCTGCAGCCGGACCTCCTGCGCTACGGCGGCTTGTCCGGGGTGCTGCACGCGGGAGTGGCCGTGGCAGCGGTGGCCTTGCTGCGCACGGCAGCCTGGCGACGGGAGCGTCTGCTCGGGGCGCTGCTGCTGCTGGGGCTGGGCGCCAAGCTGCTCGGGGAGCGTGCCTGGGCCCACACGCTGGTCGTGCCGCCGGGCTGGGACATCGCCGTCGCCCCGCTCGCCCATGCCAGCGGCGCCGTGTGTGGCGTGCTGGCGGCGGTCCTGCTGGTCAGATCTCGACCTTGGAGCCCAGCTCCACCACCCGGTTCGTCGGCAGGTTGAGGAAGTCGGCTGCAGCCGCCGCGTTGCGGTGCATGTTGGCGAAGAGCTTCTCGCGCCACAGCGCCATGCCGTTGCCGATGGTGGGCATCACGATGTCGCGCGACAGGAAGTAGCTGGTGTCCATCTCCTCCAGCGGCACCCCGCGGCCTTCGAGCAGCTGCAGCGCCTGTGGCACGTCCGGTTCGTTCTTGAACCCGAAGTTCAGCGTCACCTGCCAGCAGTCGTGGCCGAGCGGCTCCATGGCGATGCGCTGCTCGAAGCCGACCCACGGGATGTCGTGGTGGCGCACGGTGACGAACAGGTTGTGCGCATGCAGCACCTTGTTGTGCTTGAGGTTGTGCATCAGCGCGTTGGGCGTCAGGCCCGGCTCCGAGGACAGGAACACCGCCGTGCCATCGACCCGCACCGGTGGGTGGGCGAAGATGGCGTCGAGGAAGGAGGTCAGGTCGATCGCCTCGTCGCGCAGCCGCTCGCTCATCATCGCGCGGCCCTGCTTCCAGGTCAGCATCAGCGTGAACATCGCGATGCCGATCACCAGCGGGAACCAGCCGCCCCCGAACAGCTTGAGCATGTTCGAGGCGAAGAAGGCGATGTCGATGACGAAGAAGAAGCCGGTCGCCGCCAGGCACAGCCACAGCGGGTACTTCCAGCCGTGGCGGATGACGTAGAACGTCATGATCGTCGTGATCGTCATGTCCAGCGTCACCGCGATGCCGTAGGCCGAGGCCAGGTTCGACGAGGTCTTGAACAGCCCCACCGCCAGCACGATGAAGACGAACAGCCCCCAGTTCACGAAGGGCACGTAGATCTGGCCGAGGTCGCGCACGGAGGTGTGCAGGATGCGCATGCGGGGGAGCAGGCCGAGCTGCACCGCCTGGCGCGTCACCGAGAACGCGGCCGTGATCAGCGCCTGCGAGGCGATCACGGTGGCGGCCGTGGCGAGGAAGACCAGCGGCAGCGCCGCCCACTTCGGTGCCATCAGGTAGAACGGGTTGACGACCGCCGCCGGGTTCTGCAGCAGCATCGCTCCCTGGCCGAAGTAGTTGACCACCAGCGCCGGCATCACGAAGGCGTACCAGGCGATGCGGATGGGGAGCTTGCCGAAGTGGCCCATGTCGGCGTAGAGCGCCTCGCCGCCCGTCACGCACAGCACCACCGCGCCCAGGCCGATGAAGGCGATCAGGGGCTGCGCGGCGAAGAACTGGAAGGCGTACACCGGGTTGAGGGCGACCAGCACGGCGGGATTGCCGATGATGTGCGGCAGGCCCAGCGCGATCAGCACGCCGAACCAGACCAGCGTGATCGGCCCGAACGCCTTGCCGATGCCCCCGGTGCCGAACCGCTGCACGGCGAACAGGCCCGTCAGCACGAGCAGGGTCAGCGGCAGCACGAAGTGGTTCAGGCCCGGTGCGGCGATGCCCAGTCCCTCGATGGCCGAGAGCACCGAGATGGCGGGCGTGATGACCCCGTCGCCGTAGAAGATGGCGGTGCCGAACATGCCCAGCGTCATCAGCACGCGGTAGAGGGCAGGGCGGTCCCGGACGGCGTGCGTGGCCAGCGCGAGCATGGCGATCAGGCCGCCTTCGCCGTTGTTGTCCGCGCGCAGGATGAGCAGCACGTACTTCAGCGAGACGATGACCATCATCGTCCAGAAGATCAGGGAGAGCACGCCGAGGATGTTGTCGGCCGTGGGCGCGACGTGGCCGCCGTGGAAGACTTCCTTGAGCGCGTACAGGGGGCTGGTGCCGATGTCGCCGTAGACGACACCCAGGGCACCGAGGGTCAGGGCAGCGAGTTCGCGTGGCGTGGCGCGCTGCGAGTGTGCGATGGTCACCGGGAGGGGACGAACCGTGAGATTCGTCAGGAGCCAAAAGCGCAGATTGTGCGCCCGCACATCGGAAAAACCACCGACCTGCGGCGGGGGCGCCCGGTGGGGTGTTGCCGGCGGCCGTCAGTGGCGGGGTCTGACGGGCCGCGGCCGTGCCTCAATCCTGCAGAAGTGGCAGCAATCCACCGGCGGCGTCCAGTGCCATGAGGTCGTCGCAGCCGCCGATGTGGGTGTCGCCGATGAAGATCTGCGGCACTGAGCGGCGGCCAGTGAGGGCCACCATGTGCTCGCGCTGGTCGGGGTGCAGGTCGACGCGGATCTCGTCGATCTCGGCCACGCCGCGTTGCTTGAGCAGCATCTTGGCGCGCACGCAGTAAGGGCAGACCTGCGTGGTGTACATCTTCACGGGCTTCATGGGCGTTCCGGTGGGTAGACAGTGTCAGGAGACGGTCAGGACGTTTTCTCGACCGGCAGACCCGCTTCGCGCCACCCCGCCATGCCGCCTTGCAGCACATGGACGTTCTGGTGGCCCAGCTTGCGGGCGGTGGCGGCGGCACGGCGTGCCCGCGCACCCGAGGCGCACACCATCACCAGCGGCAGGGTCTTGTTGCCGGGCAGGGTCTTGCTGCCTTCGAGGGTGTCCAGCGGGATGTTGCGCGCCCCGACCACGTGGCCGGCGCTGAACTCGGCGCTGTCGCAGACGTCGACCACGACGGCCTTCTCGCGGTTGATCATCTGCACCGCCTGCGCGGGCGAGACGGCATCCGCACCACCGCCCTTGCCGAGCTGGGGCAGCAGCAATGCGCCACCCGAGGCCGCGGCCGTCAGCAGCCAGATCCAGTTGTCGAGGAGGAAGTTCACAGGTGTGGGCGCCGGCAGGCCGCCAGCCAAGGTTGCTCAGGGCACGGATTATAGAATTCACGGTAATTTGCAACCTGACCACTGACTGCCATGTACAAACTCGTGCTGATTCGCCACGGTGAATCGACCTGGAATCTGGAAAACCGCTTCACCGGCTGGACCGATGTGGAACTCACTCCCACCGGGGTCGCGCAGGCCCGGCAAGCGGGCCGGCTGCTCAAGGAGGCGGGCTACGACTTCGACGTGGCCTATACCTCGGTGCTGCAGCGCGCGGTCTGGACGCTGTGGCACGCGCTGGACCAGATGGACCGCACCTGGCTGCCGGTGGTCCACGACTGGCGCCTCAACGAGCGCCACTACGGCGCGCTGCAGGGCCTGAACAAGGGCGACATGGCCAAGCAGTACGGCGACGCGCAGGTGCTGGTCTGGCGCCGCAGCTACGACACGCCGCCGCCGGCACTCGACGCCGCCGATCCGCGTGGCCAGCGCCAGGACATCCGCTACGCGAAGCTGCAGCCGGACCAGATCCCGCTGACCGAGTGCCTGAAGGACACGGTGGCCCGCGTGCTGCCGTTCTGGAACGAGTCGGTGGCCCCGGCGATCAAGGCTGGCCAGCGCATCGTCATCGCCGCCCATGGCAACTCGATCCGCGCGCTGGTGAAGTACCTCGACAACATCGACGACAACGAGATCGTCGGCGTCAACATCCCCAACGGCATCCCGCTGGTCTACGAGCTGGACGCTGACCTCAAGCCCCTCCGCAGCTACTACCTCGGCGATGCCGAAGCCGCGGCCAAGGCGGCGGCAGCGGTGGCCAATCAGGGCAAAGCCTGAGTCGGCTGGCGTCGTTTACTCAGCACCTTGAAAGGCTTTCAAGGTGACTGCATGCAAAATGTCACAGTGAAGGGGCTTGTACCCGGATTCTGATGGTTCTGGTCGCACAGCCTTTCTGCTGCAGCGCGGCCTCCAGTCGGGGAAGCAACTGCCGCAGCTTGGCAGCGACGGCCGGATTGGCCGCCAGCAGGGTCCAGCCCTCCTGGTCGGTCGGACCTGACCGAACGTGTTTCGACAAGGCGGATGGCAGAACGGGACGTACTGCGTCCATGTGGGCGTTGGCCGCAGCCAGCCGCTGCTGCAGACGCAGCAGGGGTTCGCAGCGGTCCAGCACTTGCCCCAACGGCAGCGCATCCGGCACTGCAGCGACGGCAGCCGGTTTCAGCAGAGGAATGAAGCGACGATGGATATCCTGATCACCCATGGCGGCTTGGCGCGCACGCGCTCCATGCACCTGCGGCCGACCCAATTGTGGCTGATCCTGTCGGCGCTCGTGGTGGTGATGCTGCTGCTGTCGGGCACGGTCTACCACTTCGTGTTCCTGAAGGCCGTACGCGAGGGCTGGCCGGTGGTCAGCCAGATCGTCGGACCCGTCGTGGGCCGGGACGCGGTCCAGCGGGAACGCTACACCCGCGACAACATCGAGGCCATGGCCCAGAAAGTGGGCGAGCTGCAGGCCAAGCTGCTCAAGCTGGAGGCGGTAGGCGAGCGCGTGTCCGGCCTGGCGGGGCTCAAGCCCGATGAGCTGCGGGCGCTGGATGACGCGGGCAAGCCCGCTGCTCCCAGCAGCACGCTGCGCATTCCGAGCGGGGCGGGCGGTGGCCCGTTCGTGCCGGTGCCGAGCCATTCCGGTGAACAGCTCGACCAGCTCGTGGCGCTGCTGGACGCCCAGGCGGACCGGTCCGGTGACGTGTTCGTGCTGGTGGAGTCGCGGCTGCTGGAGCGCAGGCTGGAGATGCTGATGGTGCCCAGCATCGCGCCGGTGGACGTGCCGGTGGGCTCGGGCTTCGGCTTCCGCATCGATCCGTTCAACCGCCGCGCCGCGCTGCACACGGGCCTGGATTTCGCCGCCCCGACGGGCACGCCCATCCGTGCGGCTGCCGGGGGCCGTGTGCTGGAAGCCGACCGGGACGGCGCCTATGGCCTGGCCCTGCAGATCGACCATGGCAACGGCCTGGTCACACGCTACGGCCACACCTCGCAGATCCTGGTCAAGCCCGGCGATGTCGTGCGCCGTGGGCAGGAGGTCGCGCTGGTGGGCAGCACCGGCCGCTCGACCGGCCCGCACCTGCATTTCGAGGTGCTGCTGGGCGGGCTGCCCCAGGATCCTGCCAAATTCCTGGCCCGTGGGGAAAGTCTGGGTACAGCCGAGCGCACCGCGGTCGCGGTGGTTCCATTGCCTCAGCGCCGCAAGGCGCGGTGATAAACTCGTCCGCTGTCCGAGGGCACGCCTGACCCGCGTGCCGGCCTGGCCTGCCGACGCTGCTGCTGACCCGGCCGCACCTCACCTCCTTTGATCCCCCACCCGCGACATGGGCTGATGCGCCGCGGGTCTGCTGCACCTGCGTCCCACTTCATGTTGCCCAAGCTCCTCACCCAGATTTTCGGCAGCCGCAATGACCGCCTGCTCAAGCAGTACCGGCGCGTCGTCGAGCGCGTGACCGCGCTGGAAGTGCAGTTCGAGAAGCTCTCCGAAGACGAGCTGCGTGGCAAGACGGCCGAGTTCCGCCAGCGCGTGGCCGCCGGCACCTCGCTCGACGACCTGCTGCCCGAAGCCTTCGCCGTGGTCCGCGAGGCCGGCAAGCGTTTCATGCGCATGCGCCACTTCGACGTGCAGCTCATCGGCGGCATGGCGCTGCACAACGGCAAGATCGCCGAGATGCGCACCGGCGAAGGCAAGACGCTGATGGCGACGCTGCCGGTGTACCTGAACGCGCTGTCCGGCAAGGGCGTGCATGTGGTGACGGTCAACGACTACCTTGCCGCACGCGACGCCGAGACCATGGGCGGGCTCTACAACTACCTGGGCATGACGGTGGGGGTCAACCTGCCGAACATGCCGCGGGCCGACAAGCAGGCCGCCTACGCCGCCGACATCACCTACGGCACCAACAACGAGTTCGGCTTCGACTATCTGCGCGACAACATGGTCTACGAAGTCGCGGACCGCGTGCAGCGGGCGCTGAACTTCGCCATCGTCGATGAAGTGGACTCGATCCTGATCGACGAGGCCCGCACCCCGCTGATCATCTCGGGCCAGGCCGACGACCACACCGACCTGTACGTGCGCATCAACGCCGTCGTGCCGCACCTCAAGAAGCAGATCGGCGAAGCGGATCCACGCACCGGCGAAGGCGTGATCGAGGCGGGGGACTTCACTGCCGACGAGAAGACGCACCAGGTCTTCCTGACGGAGGCCGGCCACGAGAAGGCCGAGGCGCTGCTGGCCGAGGCCGGGCTGCTGGTGCCCGGCGCATCGCTCTACGACGCCGCCAACATCACGCTGGTGCACCACCTCTACGCCTCGCTGCGCGCCCACCACCTGTTCCACCGCGACCAGCACTATGTCTCGCAGAACGGCGAGATCACCATCGTGGACGAGTTCACCGGCCGCCTGATGACGGGCCGCCGCTGGTCGGACGGGCTGCACCAGGCGGTGGAGGCCAAGGAAGGCGTGAAGATCCAGGCCGAGAACCAGACGCTCGCCTCGATCACCTTCCAGAACTACTTCCGCATGTACGCCAAGCTCGGCGGCATGACCGGCACGGCCGACACCGAAGCCTACGAGTTCCAGGAAATCTACGGTCTGGAAACCGTGGTGATCCCGCCGAACCGGCCGATGGTGCGCAAGGACGAGCTGGACCTCGTCTACAAGACCAGCCGCGAGAAGTACGAGGCAGTGGTCAAGGACATCCAGGAGTGCTATGGCCGTGGTCAGCCGGTGCTGGTGGGCACGACCTCGATCGAGAACTCCGAGCTGGTGGCCGAGCTGCTGACCAAGGTCGGTCTGCCGCACCAGGTGCTCAACGCCAAGCAGCACGCCCGCGAAGCCACCATCATCGCCCAGGCCGGCAGCCCCAGGATGGTGACGATCGCCACCAACATGGCCGGCCGCGGCACCGACATCGTGCTGGGCGGCAACGTCGAGAAGCAGGTGCAGCTGGTGGAGGCGGACGCCTCGCTGGCGGATGCGGACAAGGCCAGCCGCATCGAGCAGCTCAAGCGCGAATGGCAAGGTCTGCACGACCAGGTCAAGTCGCTGGGCGGCCTGCGCATCGTGGCCACCGAGCGCCACGAGAGCCGCCGCATCGACAACCAGCTCCGCGGCCGTGCCGGCCGGCAGGGCGACCCGGGTTCGTCGCGCTTCTACCTGTCGCTGGACGATCCGCTCATGCGCATCTTCGCGGGTGACCGCGTCAAGGCGATCATGGACCGCCTGAAGATGCCCGATGGCGAGGCGATCGAGGCCGGCATCGTCAGCCGCTCGATCGAGAGCGCCCAGCGCAAGGTCGAGGCGCGCAACTTCGACATGCGCAAGCAGCTGCTGGAGTACGACGACGTCGCCAACGACCAGCGCAAGGTGATCTACCAGCAGCGCAACGAGCTGCTGGAGCAGTCGGATGTCGACGCCCAGATCACCCACCTGCGCCGTGGCGCGATGACCGACGTGGTGCGCACCTTCGTGCCAGTCGAGAGCGTCGAGGAACAGTGGGATCTGGACGGTCTGGAGAAGACGCTGCGCGAGGAATGGCAGCTGGAGGTGTCGCTGAAGGCGCAGGTCGAGTCCAGCCAGGAGGCCACGGACGAGGACATCGTCGAGACGGTCTGCGCCACGGCCGATGCGGCGTTCCAGGCCAAGGTGGAGCTGGTGGGGGCCGCGCAGTTCGGCAACTTCAGCCGCATGGTGCTCCTGCAGGCCATCGACACCCACTGGCGCGACCACCTCGCGGCGCTGGACTACCTGCGACAGGGCATCCACCTGCGTGGCTATGCCCAGAAGAACCCGAAGCAGGAGTACAAGCGCGAGGCGTTCGAGCTGTTCAGCCAGCTCCTGGATGTGGTGAAAATGGAAGTGACCCGTCTGCTGATGACGGTGCGCATCCAGAATCCGGAAGAAGTGACGCAGGCCGCCACCGCCATCGAAACGCGCGGTGAGCAGCTCGCCAACGTCACCTACACCCACCCCGACGAGGAAGGCAACGTGTCGCAGGATGCCGATCCCGCCACGCAGACACTCTCGGATGCACAGATGCAGCGCACGGGCCGCAATGATCCCTGCCCCTGCGGCAGCGGCAAGAAGTTCAAGCTCTGCCACGGCAAGCTGACCTGAACTTCGATCGCCACCGCGCCGAGATGCCCATGACGCCTGATACCTTTCGCCGCAGCCCGGAAACCTTGCCGGGTCGACGTGTTCGCCTGGAGAAGATCCATCCTCGCCACGCCCCTGCCTTCCACGCCAGCGTGCAGCGTTCGATGGTCGATCTGGATTTCATTGCCTGGGGCCATCACCACTGGAATGCCGTGGCTGCGCTGGAGCACTGCGAGCGCCAGCGCGACTGGGTGGACACGGAAGGCGAGGGCGTCATGTACCTGGCCTTCGAGTACGACACGGGCACCTATGTCGGCTGCGTGGACCTGCACAGCGTGGATTTCGGTGTGCCGCGCTGCCAGATCGGCTTCGTGGGCTGCAGCCGCCAGCGCGGGCGCGGCCTGATGCGCGATGCGGCGCTGACGCTCATGGACTGGGCCTACAGCCGGGGCATGGCGCGCATCGAAGTCTGGGGTGACGTGCGCAACACCCGTGCGCTGGCCTTCGCTGAAAGTCTGGGACTGCAGCGTGAGGGCCTGATGCGCAAGGTGGAGCGCGATGGTCGTGGCCAGTTGTGCGACCAGTACATGCTGGCGCGCCTGTCGACCGACAGCGTCCCTACAATCGCCGCTTCGCGCGACCGCGTGGCCGCCCTCTGACACCCGCCAGCCGGGGAGGGCCACGCGCCCATTCCCTGCTTCGACTGTCCGAGTGCCATGCCCGTCCACCTCACCGCTCCCAACCCCCAGGATCTGCACCCGGTCGCCGGCGTGCAGCTCGGCGTCACCATGGCCGGTGTGCGCAAGGCCAACCGGCGTGACCTGACCGTCGTGCTGCTGGCCCCCGGCAGCAGCGTCGCGGGTGTGTTCACCAGGAACCGCTTCTGCGCCGCCCCGGTCCAGATCTGCCGCGACCACCTCGCCGCCGGTCCCGCCAAGCGTGCCATCGTCATCAACACCGGCAACGCCAACGCCGGCACGGGTGACGACGGTCTGGTGCGTGCCCGCTCGGTGTGCATCGCGCTGGCGCAGGCGCTGGACATCGCGCCCGAGGAGGTGTTGCCCTTCTCGACTGGCGTGATCATGGAGACGCTGCCGAGCGAGCGCATCCTGGCCGGCCTGCCCGCTGCGCTGGCCGCCGCCAAGCCCGACAACTGGGCCGAAGCCGCTGCCGGCATCATGACCACCGACACCCTGCCCAAGGCCGCCTCGCAGCAGGTCGTGCTCGCGGGCAAGACCGTGACCGTGACCGGCATCAGCAAGGGGGCCGGCATGATCCGCCCGAACATGGCGACGATGCTCGGCTTCGTCGCCACCGACGCGGCGATCGACCCTGCGCTGCTGCAGCCGCTGGTGACCGAGGCCGCCAACCGCAGCTTCAACCGCATCACCATCGACGGCGACACCTCCACCAACGACAGCTTCCTGCTGATCGCCACCCACCAGGCTGGCAACCCGACGATCACCGCACTGGACTCGGCAGACGGCCAGGCGCTGCGCGACGCGGTGGTCGCCGTCTCGCAGCAGCTCGCCCAAGCCATCGTGCGCGACGGCGAGGGCGCGACCAAGTTCATCACCGTGCGCATCGACGGCGGTCGCACCGAGGACGAGTGCCTGCAAGCGGCCTACGCCATCGCCCACTCGCCGCTGGTCAAGACCGCGTTCTTCGCCAGCGACCCGAATCTCGGCCGCATCCTGGCCGCGGTGGGCTACGCCGGCATCGCCGACCTCGACCAGACGCTGATCGACCTGCACCTCGACGATGTCCACGTCGTCCACCAGGGCGGACGCCGTGCCGAGTACCGCGAGGAAGACGGCCAGCGCGTGATGAAACAGGCCGAGATCACCGTGCGCGTCGGCCTGAACCGGGGCGACGCCACCGCCACGGTCTGGACCTGCGATTTCTCGCACGAGTACGTCACGATCAACGCCGACTACCGGAGCTGATGCGGTCGGTGGATCAGCAGGTGGGCACCAGCGTGTCAGCGGTCTGCTTGATCAGGCTCTGCAGCAGCTGGCTGTCGCCGCAGCCGGACATGTCGGGGTAGGTCGACGTGGTCGGTGTGGTGGTGGTGCAGCCCGAGCCGCCTGAGCCACTCCAGCTGGACAGCGGGTCTTGCTGGCATCCACCGCTCAGCAGGTCGCCGAGCTGCAGCTGGTCCACATCGCAGCGGCTGGTCGTGGTGCCGGTCGTGCAGGCATCGGCCAGCGTCCAGGACAGCACCCCGCCGTCGTGGCATCCGCTCGGCGTCGGCGTCGGCGCGGGTGCGCAGGTGCCATTGAACGACGCGCTGCCATCGGCGTTGAGGTTCAGCGTCAGCTGACCCGGCCGCGTGTCGCCGTCGCCGTCGGTGAGGGTGAAGCCCAGCACTTCCTGGTAATCGCTGCGTGTGCCGCCTGGTGCCTGGTAGGTGTAATGGCCGGTCTCCATGTCGATCGTGAATTCGCCGCCCGCCTGGGTCTTGACCGTCACGGTGTCGGATGCGCTGGTCGCTGGATCCCAGGGATGGCGCACGCCGTCGACGATGACCTCGCTCAGGTGGCCTCCGTCCGCCCCCAGCACGCTGCGCAGCCCGCCATCGACCACATCGCCCGAAAGCGCCGGGGCCACGGTGTCGGCCAGCACGGCGTCCAGCTGCGAGAACTGGCTCACCACCAGCGGCGCCAGGTCATCCGCCCCGGTCACGCCGTTCCAGGCCACTGGCTCCAGGGCTGAGACCGGCACATCCCGTCCCAGACCGATGGCGTAGGACTGGATGTCGTGCTGGTTCAGGAAGTCCTGCCAGACCCGTGCCTCTGCGGCGTCGATGCCGACATCGCTGGTGGGCAGGTTCGGCCGTCCATCGGAGAAGAAATACGCGACGTTGTGCCCGCCGCCAAGGTGGCCGCTGTCGGTGAAGGCACCACGGGCGGCATCGAGGGCGGCGTCGTAGTTGGTGTTGCCTCCCGCACTCAAGCCTGCGAGCAGGCTCTTGGCCTCGGTCGCGCTCATCCAGTGGTCGCCCTTTTCGGCGGCTCCGGTCGAGAACGTCACCAGGCGCACAGCGACCTCGCCTTGCCGGTCGTAAGCGTCAATGAGTTTCTGGATCGACTTGATCGCGCTTTGCAGGCGGGTTTCACCATTGATGCCGTCACGGGTGTTCATCGAACCGGACACGTCCAGCGTGATGAGCAGGTTGTTCTGCACCACGTTCAGGTCGGCGCTGCGGGTCGCGCAGACGGGGGTGGGCGAATCGTCGCGCACGGTGACATCGAGCGTGGCCGTGCTGGTCGACTGGCCATCGCGGACCTGCACCCCCAGCGACAGCGTGAGCGTGTCCTCGGCGTTGCGCACCGGATGGTCGAGCGGGGCATGCAGCGTGACCGTGTAACGCCCAGCGGCGTCGACGGTGGCGCTCAGCACCAGCTGTCCCCCGGCCGTGCCGACCAGCGGCATGCTGGCAGAACCATCGCCGCTCCATACCAGCGCCTGGCCGCCACTGGCGTACAGCCCCGTCGGTGCCTCCAGCGTGAACTGCAAGGCGGCGCTGTCCACGTCGCTGAACTGCAGTGTCCCGGTGGCCTGGGTGGCGCGGGTTTCGGTGGCGCTGTCGGGCCGGCCGTGCGCCAGACCTTCTTCGCTCAGCGTCACGGCCGTCCCGCCCACGACAGGCGCATCGTTCACCCCCTCGATCGTCAGCACCAGTGTGGACACCGAGGTCAGTGCGCCATCGCTGACGGCGTAGCCGATCTCCGGCACCGGGCCGGCATAGTCCTTGGCGGGGGTGAAGGTGTAGCGACCATCGGCCTCCACCACCAGGGTGCCGATGCCTGGCAGCGTTGCCGTGGTCCCTGCCGGGTGCTGCACGTCGCCCCAGGCAAAGCTGGTCACGGACAGGGGATCGCCGTCCGGATCGCGGTCGTTGTCGAGCACGTTGCCGCTGAGCGGCTGGTCTTCGCGCACCGTGCCGGTGTCGGCCTGCGGTGTCGGGGCGTGCGCGGTGTCGGTGATGGCAGTCGTCACGGCGTAGGACGATGGATTGCCCCGGATTGCCTCGAACCCGCCGCCCGAAATCGCCCCCAGCGTGACCGTGAAGGACTCGGTGCCTTCTGCCGCCGCATCGGGCAGGGTGGCGATGTCGAAGCGGGCACTGGTCTGGCCGGCGGCGATCGTGACGGTGGCGACACGGGTGTAGTCGGCCCCGTCGGTGGCGGTGCCGGAGTAGTTGAGCTTGATCACCACCTCGGTGACGGCCGGCTGCGACAGCGTGACGGTGTACCCCGCCGCGACCTCGCCCTCCAGTACCTGACCGGGGCCGCTGAGCGACACCTCGACCGTGTCCTGTGCGTCGGGCTGCGCACCGCCGGGGCCGACATCGTCCACCAGACTGGTCGTGACCGACAACGCCAGCGGGTTGGTCAGCAGCGCCTCGAATCCCCCGCCTTGCACGTCTGCCAAGGCGACGACGATGTGCTCCGTTCCTTCACCCAGCGCGTCGTCCAGTGTCGCCAGCTCGAAGGTGGCCGAGGACTGCCCCGCCGGGATGGTGATCGACACCACCTGCGCGTAGTCGACTCCTCCTGTGGCGGTGCCCGAGTAGGACAGCGTCACCTGCACCTCCGACTGGGCTGGCTGCGACAGCGTGACGGTGTAGCCGCTGGCAGTCTCGCCCTCGACCACACGGTCCGGGCCGGTCAGCGAGACCAGCACCGTGTCGGCGGCCTCGGGTGGCGACCCACCGTCGGGCGCCTGCGGGCCGGTATCGTCGTGCAGCAGCGTTGTCACCGACGCCTGCGCCGGATTGCCCGCAATGGCCTCGAAGCCGCCGCCAGAAATCGACCCCAGCGCCACGGTGATGGTCTCGGTGCCTTCCGCCAGCGCATCGTCGCGCGTGGCAAGCGTGAACGTGGTCGAGGACTGACCGGCGGGGATGGTGACGGTGCTGGTCTTCACGTAGTCGGTGCCATCGGTGGCGGTGCCGCTGTAGACCAGGCGCACCACCACGTCCGTGACGGCGGGCTGACTGAGCGAGACGGTGTAGTCCGCCGAGGTCTCGCCCTCGACCACGCTGCCCGGACCGGTGAGCGAGACCAGCACGGTGTCCTCTGCCCCCGGCACGCCCGGACCTTGGGGCGCCTGCGGGCCGGTGTCGTCGAGCAGGCAGGTCGTGACCGAAGCCCGCGCCGGATCGACCGCGATGGCCTCGAAGCCTCCGCCATTGAGGCTGCCGAGCGTCACCACGAACTGCTCGGTGCCCTCGGCCAGCGCATCGTCGGTGGTGGCGATGCTGAACGCATAGGAGGTCACGCCGGGCGGAATCGTGACCGATGCGACCTTGACGAAGTCGGCGCCGCTGTCGGCTGTGCCCGAATAGCTCAGCTCCACGGTGACGCTGCGCGTGGCAGGCTGTGACAGCGAGATGGTGTAACCCGACGCGACTTCGCCTTCGACGACGGAGCCAGGGCCGGTGATGGAGACGAGGCAGGTGTCCTCAGGTCCAGCGGGGCCGGTGTCGTCGGTGATGGTCGTGGTGACGCTGGCCTTGACGGGGTCGGCCGCGATGGCCTCGAAGCCGCCGCCCGAGAGGTCGGCGAGCCCGATGGTCAGCGCCTCGGCGCCCTCGGCGAGCGCGTCGTCCAGTGTGGCGATGTCGAACGAGACGGAGGATTGCCCGGCGGGGATGGTGACCTCGCGGACGGCGGTGAAGTCGGAGCCATCGGAGGCGGTACCGGAGTAGACGAGCTTGACGACGACAGCGGTGACAGCGGGCTGGGACAGTGCGATGCAGTAGCCGGAGGCGACTTCGCCTTCGATGACGGAGCCGGGACCGGTGATGGACACCAGCACGGTGTCTTCTTCGCCGGGGGTGCCTGGGCCGTCCGGGCCTGCGTCATCGGAGATGGTGGTCGTGACGGAGGCGCTGGCCGGATCCCCAGCGATGGCCTCGAAACCGCCCCCGGAGATCGGACCGAGGGACACGGTGAAGGCTTCGGTTCCCTCTGCGAGGGCGTCGTCGAGGGTGACGATGCTGAAGACGGCGGAGGACTGTCCGGCGGGGACCGTAATGGAGGTGATCGCGGTGAAGTCGGAGCCGTCAGCAGCGGTGCCGGAGTAGGTCAGCTTGACGACAACGTCAGTGACAGCGGGCTGAGACAGCGAGACGGTGTAGCCAGAGGCGACTTCGCCTTCGACGACGGAGCCGGGGCCGGTGATGGAGACGAGGCAGGTGTCCTCGGGACCAGTGGGGCCGGTGTCGTCGGTCAGGGTCGTGGTGACGCTGGCCTTGGCGGGGTCGCCGGCGATGGCCTCGAAGCCGCCGCCGGTGATCTCGCCAAGTCCGATGGTCAGCGTCTCGGAGCCTTCGGCGAT